>JAZOMF010000073.1:0-14391 GCA_045653805.1 Eubacteriales bacterium | reverse complement strand
GTTCGGCACCGAGCTTACCGAGCCCGCAGTTTACACCTTCAAGATGGTTGATGCACTCGGCAACACCAAGGAGCTTACCTTTACGATCGTGAATGCCCTCTACGGCAAATTCCGGCAGGAAATCGATGAGATGCCCGGCTTCGAAAAGGTTATGGTAAACGGTGAAGTTGTTACTCTCGAAAAGGGTACGCTCACTCTTACCGCAACCGGAACCTATGAGGTCAGCATCATCGCAAACGGCAATGAGCAGAAGTTCACTGTAAACGTAGATGCAACCGCACCCACTCTCACCATTACCGGTGTTGAGAATGGCGGCATCACCAAGGACGCGGTTATCCTTTCCGATCCTTCCGAGGAGGCAACCGTAGTTCTTACTCGTGACGACGAGGCAGTAGAGTACACCCTTGGCGACGAGATTACTGAACCCGGCGTTTACAAAGCAACCGTTACCGACTCCATGGGCAACGTAACCGAATACTCCTTCGAGATCGAGAAGGGGGTAAACGGCGCAGTTGTTGCTCTGATCGTAATCGGTGTGATCGCAGCCATCGGTGCTGTGGTTGTAGTCGTCCTCAAGAAGAAAAAAGTATTCTGAGGCTAAAATCGGTCTGGGGGAGTGTAAAATCTCTCCCAGACTCATTTCAAAAGAAAAACTGATAAAAGTGCAAGAAATTTCAAAAAAATATTTGAAAAACGCTTGACAAATGAATTTTGCCGTGCTATAATGTAGCCGTAGCAAGGATAAGCGCCGAGGCTCACGGTACATTGATGATCACAGTGTTAGACCTGCTTAGTCAGGGAACCGTTGACGGTGAAGCTGAGCGCGGCAAGATCCATAGAGGCGTACTTGCTATACCAAAAATGAAAAGCCGGAAGGCTGCTGAATATTACAGAGTCAATTGCGAGTGAGACAACCAATCTCGCGCCTGTACTATTCTTATGCAGTTTTCCGGCTTTTGTTATTAGCAAGAAAGGAGGAACCAAAAAATGAAAAATCAAAGTAAGAAGAAAAAAGGAAAGGGAATCAATTATTCGTCAATGCGTTGCCCATACTGCGGCAGCACGGTTATATTCAGAAGTGCGGATGGAATCTATAAGGATAACAGCAAGGGAGCTATGCTCTACGTTTGCAAGAGATATCCGGAGTGCGATGCTTACGTGAGTGTACATGAGGGCACGCGGGTTCCGATGGGAATTATGGCGGACGGGAAGCTGCGCAAGCTGAGAATTGAGGCTCACCGAGAATTTGACAAGCTCTTCGAGAGTGGATTGATGAGCCGAAGAGAAGCTTACGAATGGCTCGCTCATATGACGCAGTCTCCTATGGGGAAAGCACATATAGGATACCTTGGCGAATACTACTGTCAGGCAGTCATCAGCGAAAGCCGTAAGCTTTACGAAGGACTCACCAAGAGTCACGGAGGTGTCGCATGAAGAAAAAGCTTATCTGGCTCATACCGATTTTGGCAGCACTGCTGGTTTATTTGTTATTTCAGACAGTGCTGCTTATCGGATACGTTCCAACGGCTTCGATGGAACCAACATTAGAAGAAGGAAGCTATATACTCGGACTTCGCCCGTATGGGGACTTGAAGACCGGGGATATTGTTATATTCAAGCATGAGGACGACCTTCTTGTGAAGCGTATTGCCGCATCGGGCGGAGAGAGTATTACGGTAGAAGGCATCCGATATATTGTTCCGGAGGGGCATTACCTGATGCTTGGAGACAACTCGGAAAATTCTTATGACTCACGTTACTGGGAAGTACCGTATGTGAGCGAAGAGGCGATTGTTGCAAAGCTGATTTTGCTGTGTACTTAGTATAAGTAACAGTCTATCTATTGAATTAATCTCCGAGATGTGGTATAATAAGAGAAGCAAACAAAAAAAATATAAACCTTGGCGGGAGCTGCACATATGCGGTTCCCGCTTTCGTTTTTAAAAAAGAAAGGAGCTGAAGTATATGAAATACAAAGAATGGTTAAGTGAATGGTTGGAAAACTACGTTGGACCGACCTCTAAGGCAAAAACGTATTCACGCTATTCGCAAATTATACGCTGCCATCTGAGTCCGAGACTTGGAAACTATGAGATGGAGGAACTGACACCGCAGCTTTTACAGCAACAGATTGTTGATATGAGTAAAAGCGGAAATCAGAGGACCGGCAAGGGACTTGCACCGAGCACACTGAATTTGATTGTTGCTGTTATCCAGGGCTCGCTCGAAACGGCTTTTTCCATAGGTCTGTGTCAGACCTATGCGGCGGATAAGATCAAGAGACCGAGGATCGAGGAGAAGAAGGTTCAGATCTTTACCGTTCATGAGCAGAAGGTGCTTGAGGAAGCAATCAAAAACGATAAGCGTGTCAAGACGGTAGGAATCCTATTATGTCTTTATACAGGTCTCCGCATAGGTGAGTTGCTTGCACTTGAATGGAGCGATATTGATTTTGATAAGAAAGAGATCAGTATCAGCAAGACTTGTCATGATGATGTGGATGAAAGGGGAAATTACGTTCGATTTGTAAACCTACCCAAGACCACTACTTCTATGCGCGTTATACCGATTCCAAGACAACTCGTTCCGTTGCTACGAGAAACGAAAAAGAAAAATGGCTCAAAGTACGTGGTAGGCCAGGGAGACAAGGTTATCTCCGTAAGATCCTATCAGCGAACCTATGAGCTGATATTAAAAAAGCACGGACTTCCTCACCGAGGATTCCATGCATTAAGACATACCTTTGCAACGAGAGCCCTTGAATGCGGAATGGACGTAAAGACCTTATCCGAAATACTCGGGCATAAAAATTCGACGGTCACCTTAAACCGCTATGCTCATTCGCTAATGGAGCATAAAAAGGATATGATGAACCGTCTTGGTAAGCTTTTTAATTGAGTAGAGAATGTTGTATTCTATGTGCAGAGTATAGCATTCTTTTTTTATTGCGTCAATGGCTTCGACAAAAGTAGTGTTTATTCGCTACCAAAAAATTCCATACCCACTCTTTTCTATGTACAATTGGAGGGAAAATGTACACCGTATACAACATTCGGTGAACATTTGAAAACTGAAAAATACACCGAAGGAAAGGGAATGATGAAAAAATGGAGAGCAAAGTAGTAAAGTGTACGTTTTATGGATTGCGATCTCAGTACGACTCAGATCTAAGAGATAGAATGAGAAAAGCGATCCAAGGCGTGGTGGAGGAAAATGATTCGATTGAGTTTTTGGTATTTACTCAGGCAACGACACATCAACTTTTTATGTTGGAGGTAGGTAAGCTCAAAGCAACATATCCTGATAAGCGTATCAGAATCTTAAAGGTCATTGATCCCGAGGACTACCCCGAAGGAGTTGAGAAGCTCAGAAGCTTCTATGAGTCAATCGGAAGCCTGAACAATATTCCGGATAATACATTTGACGGAATTACAGTTGCAAGCGAATATACCGGTAAGGCAGATAAGGAAAGTCCTTCTTACATGATGCTGCGAGTTCACTCGATTCAACGTTGGATTTTCTCACAGTGTGATGTTATCTTCACCTACGATTACCTTGCGTTTGCAGATACTGAAAGTCACGAAATCGCTAAGCTAAGGAGGAACAAAAAGAAAACCGTCATCTCTCTTGCATCCGAGAAAACCGAAAAGAGGATCATGGAGCTTGCGCAGGGACTTGACGAAAAGCATCGTGACATTCTGAACAGGGTTTGGGCAGGAGCCTCATACGCGCAGATCGGTATCAAGTACGGAGTAAGCGGAACTGCTATAAAACATGCGGCAAATAGGGCATCGCGAGAAATACGAGAAACCTTACGTAGGGAAAATCTGAAAGCTTCCCAAGAAAAGATGTAATTTAATTAAATATAAAGGAGATAAAAAAATGAAACAGTATCAAAAAGAAATTGACGCGCTCGGAAGAGTTGTAATCCCCAAGGAAGTAATGGAGGAGCTTGGCTTTAAAGCGAAAAATCCCGTCGCCATTACGCTCATGGATGATGCAATCATCATCAGCCCTAATACGAGCGTCTGCTCGCTTTGCGGCAAACCGATTGAGCCGAATTCAAAATACCATTTTTGTTCTGATTGTCTGAAGACGATCAGAGAGGATGGTAACGACCTCCCCGGAAAGGTCAGAACCATTTGCGAGAGAAAGGTGGATGAGCTTGGTCGCATCGTGCTACCCGCAGATTTCAGACGAGCCTTGAACATCGGCGAGACCGGAGCTGTAACCATGGATGCCAATGACGGAGTTCTCATACTCACTCCCGTAGTATATGCCTGTGCTCATTGCGGCGCGATTATCCCGGGAGGCAAGAAATATCGTCTTTGCGATAACTGTGTTTCCAAGATTCGCAGAGATTCCGGTTCAAATATCGCGAGAGTTCTCTACAGAGCAGGAAGATTCCATATCGGTAATATCTCTTTCTCACTTCCGGACAATACTTACGTAAGTACTGTAACAGAGGTTGAAATCGATAATGGATTAGGTATTGTGAGCGCTGATGAGCGCGTAGTGGTCATTGTTATGGGTAATGAGATTGCCGAAAGCGCCAAGGAAAGCATCGATAGCATTTTTGATTCTGAAACCGGTCACAAAAAGCTCGGCGATATCGAGGATGTTACTGTTGCAGGCTTTAAGGGATATAAGGTCATGTACGAGGATTATAAATCCACGAACATAGAATGCTGCCTTGACGTTGGGGAGGCGCCTAATTTACAAACGCTTACGATCTGGGCTTATACCGATAAAGAGCTTGGCAAGGGAGCGGTCGAGGATATGAAGGTGTTCTTTGAAAAGGTTGCAGCGGATATCAAGGTCGGCGAGTAAGGAGGTAATGGTTTGAGTGGATTAAAAGATTTAGTTTATGAGCAGGATTATAAAAAGGTTTTTGATGCACATCCTGACGTCTTTTGCAATGAGCCCAAGGGTGAGGCGATGCGGGCGGAGCTTGAACTACTCAATGCCGTAAGAGAACGCTTCAAGCAGATGCCGCACGTGATCCTTCCCGAAAATCAAGAGAATTTTGACTTTTGCGAGGGTAAGCTTGACCGTTTGGCAATGTTGAAGCAGGGAAGAATTCGCAGCGTGATCAGCTACGTAAACTACTGCGCACGTATCGATATTGAGTTTGAGAACGGTAAATTCGGCAGTGAAACGTTGTCCTTGTTAAAGGTGGTAACCGAAAGAGCTATATCAATGAATATAGTTATGACGGATGAAAGCTGGATCAAGATCAGTTTTTATCTCCCGTATTTCGAGAATGTCGGAGACAAATCGGCGATTATCAGCGAGGAGCTGGATGAGAATCCCGAGGCAGTTGCTTTGCAAGATGCGGCTTACATAGAAGAGAGGGATGCAGTTCTCGGCAAACCGGAGATCTACGGGATGGTCAAGAAGCTGGCAGACGAAAAGGGAATGACGCCGGAGCAGTGGTATGACTTTATGGATGCAGCAACGTCTCAAAATCCGGATATACTTCGATCTTTTATGGAGAATTCTTTGAAGAAACGCAGAGATCAGAT
Source organism: Eubacteriales bacterium (assembly GCA_045653805.1). Lineage (GTDB taxonomy): Bacteria > Bacillota > Clostridia > Oscillospirales > CAG-272 > SVTX01. The sequence continues at coordinate 8,866 of JAZOMF010000073.1, read as the reverse complement.
GCGGCATGAATGCGAACCGGAAGACAGTATGCTGTAAAGAGTTTTAGGGGCACCAATGGGTGCCCCGCTTTTTTTATTGGAATCAAAAAGGGCGATCGCAAAACCGACCGCCGCAATTACTTATTTCTTATCAAACTCAATCATTGCTCCAACAACCTTATAGATTCTCTCGCGTTCATTGGGCGAGAGTTTAGCGATCTCCTCGGTCATGGTGGATGATTTGACGTCATATCCGGTTTCCAGAACGTCTGCAAGCAGAAGATCGGACGATACTCCGAGAGCATTTGCGATAGTAATAAAAGTTTCCAGTTTCGGAACCTTTTCACCTCTCTCAATCATACCTGTATATGTTACACTCAAACCGATTTTTTCCGCGAAATCCTCTTGACGCCAGCCTTTATTTTCACGATACTTGCGTATCCGCTTTCCAATAGAAGATGTGTTCATGTTATCCCCCTTAAATATCCGTAGTATTCCTTAACTAATAGTATAGATTATAAACGAGAAATAATACAGAATATATTCGGATAACATCATAACTAATAGTTGATATTTTATCATATATATGGTATAATGGTATTGAAAATCGAGAGTAAAAAGGAGGGATGAGCTGTGTGGGTAGATGATACCTATAGAGTAGTCCTCTTTGGTCATCGGGACTTTAACGGTCACAGAGTTCTTGATGATAATCTCTACGAGTTGCTGAAAGACCTTATTCGAACCAAGCCCTTCGTGGAGATCTATATAGGCAGAAAGGGTGAATTTGATCGCTATGCAGCCACGGTCGTCAAACGGGTACAGAACGCAATGGGAAAGGCAAACAACGAGTTTATTTGCGTCCTCCCGTATCCTGAGAAGGATATGGAATACTACGAGGATTATTATGATAACGTAATGATACCCGAGTGCATCGGCAAAACGCATCCAAAGGGAGCAATCACCAAATGTAACCGTTGGATGGTTGAGCAGTGCGATCTGTTTGTCTGCTACATAGAACGGGAAGAGGGCGGTGCATACACCGCTATGAAGTATGCGCAGAAGCTTGATAAGAAGATTGTCAACCTGCATGACGCAGAATATAATTATTGATATCATCAACGCTAAAAATTAGAGTTCTTGGTGAGCAACGTTAGTGTCTTCCGCAACATTGGGCAACCGATGATAAAAGTCAGGATAATCTAAAGTTTCAGCCGCCGTAAAATATTTCGTGGCGTTGTTTGGTATAGGCATCGGTGAAATATCCGATGCTTTTTTGGTTAACATTATAATCAACTAATTAGGGCGATGACCATTACAGTCATCGCCCTAAATTACTGTTTTTTGTTAAGCTTTCTTTGCAAAAGCAAACCAATTGGCTGAGTAGGAGTCCAAATAGAATCGGTTTCCACGGGAGTTTTCTACGTACAGTCCTCTGACTGTATACCATCCGCGCAGCTCATCGCGCAAGTGGAGATCCTGAGAGATTGGCTCTACCCAAACCGAATCTAATTCTTTGATTGCCTCACGGTCTAACGGAGGTTCGTCAGGGAGAGCGGTTTCTCCGTAACGAGAGGGAATGGAATAGGTCTCAGCGGTATCCGAGAACGGAACGATACTTTTATCAGCAAGGACGAAGCAATGTTCAGTAGCATTTACCAAAGCCCAACCGCAGCCTTGAACCCATACCGGGCGATTATGATACATCGAGAGGGCGGACGGCGAAATGAGTTTGACGGAAGTCTCAGAGTGAGGCAGTAAATCCCGTCCCAGAAGGTAATCCACCGTAACGCCGTAGTTCTCTGCCAGCTTTACAAGATTTTCAAGAGATGGATCTGCACGCCCTGCTTCCCAGCTGCTCATTGTGGGTTGACTGACACCGATGATTTCGGCTATCTCAGTAACCTTCATTTTCTTTTTTAAGCGTGCCTCTTTCAGTCTTCTGTTCATTCCGACACCTACCTTCTGTTTCATGATAATTTACGGTATTATTATACTATTTTTCGGTCGATTTGTCAATATTGAGCAAGCAAAGCGTTTTGCCTTTTTACCGCCTTTTACCTGCCATTTTTGATAGAGCCATTGACCGAAGACAGGAAATCTGTTATAATATCATTGTAAAGTTTCTAATTTGCCCGAGAGCAGATATAGTTTATCCGAGTTCATTCAAAGTGTCAGTATCGCACGCAAGTGCGTATTGGCACTTTTTCTATTTCCGAGGCAATGCGCCTACAAAGCACACAGGGATCATTATGTCTTTGTGTGCTTTTTTATATAGATGAGCGCTATGGCTCCCCAACCTTACAACCGGGAAGCCACAGGCTTTCCGTCTATATAAACAATTCAATACAGAAAGGAATGATAACTATGGTTTTATGTGTGAACGTAAAAACAAAAATCAAGGACCTCGTAATTGAGTATATCGAGGTTGTTCTCAAAAACGGACAGTTCGTGAATCTAAACTGGGATTACAGCGAGATAGAACGCGAAGACGACGGTTTCTCTGCATTTTATCGCGGTGTTTATTTCGGTGAAGAAAAAGCAAAAGATTGTATCTCAAGGCTTGAGGACCTATCAATTGCCTGTATCGGTCTTTACTCGGAAGAGAAGGGACCGTGGGATATTCATCTTGACCAGCTGGACTTCGATGACAGTGGCAAAAATCTGATCGTTGAGAATCTGAACTATGACACCGAAGACGGTGAAGAGGCGGTCAAAACCTATTGCAGGCTTGTTGATTTCGTGAGAGAGTGGCTTGCTGAGCACCGGTATGATTTGAAGGATTACTTCAACGTCAGAAACCCGGACGACAGCGCAGAGCTCGGAGATCTTTTCGACGTTGCCTATGATATGAAGGGCAATATTGAGAAAAGCAAGTTCAACCCTTATCCGGACGACGGTAGAGCATTTGACGACTGGTATGACGGCTTTATCGAAAGACTTCACACCATACTGAGATCGATTGCTTACGAAAACGAGTTTGGAGGTGAGTATAATGAATGACTACGATCTCCTGATCATTATGCGGATCGCAGAGGTGCTGATGGATGAAGAATCGCCCGAGAAGGTGCGTGAGCTTCGTCTGAAAGCATTGGGAAGTGTTCGCAATCAGCTTGAGCATTACAAAGGACTCGGTTATATTGACCGACTTTTGAATGGGATTGCAGAGAAGCGTGTTACGTTGATCATGAAAGCTACCACCAAAACCGAGATGGATCGGGTAATGATACCCAAGGCGCCGCATTACAATGGTGCAGAGTTTATTACCGATGAGTATCACATCCCGGAGGAGGAGTTGATCGCGTGGTCACAGGCATCCCTGAAAGGTCCTCTTGTAGGAGCAGGCTTCAAGCGTTATATGGAGCTGTTCAGAGAGTTTTTTCCTGAAGAGAGCAAAAGCTTTCATTTGGGAGGTGCGGTATGAGAAAGACGCTTGCGAAAAAAGAAGCAAAGGTCTTCTGTCAAACCGATTTCGTAACAGCAAGCGATAAGCGATATAGCGTCGCAGAGCTTAAAATCGAGGATATTAGATTTATGTACGGAACCGGTAGAGCAATCTATATTTCCGGTACAGGCAGAGATAAGCTCTATGATTACCGAAACGGCTGTATGACGAAGATTGGCGACATCGAGGAGGGTGAATGGCTGTCCCTTATGAGGTTTCTCATCGAGAGGGACGGAGAGCTGGAACTCTTCAAACAGCTTCTTGCATGGGAAAAGGAGCATGACTTTTGCGATAGCGACAGGAAAACACTTGAACGCGATACGTTGATCAAGCACTCCATGAGACTGTTTGATAACGTCAAATGGGTGGATTTCGTTCGTTTCAATCAAAGGTATCGCCCCGAGGGGCTGACAAAAGCAACACTCGTTGATATCGTCACCGATTGTTGCGGGACCCCGGACGTGCAGACCATTGAACTTATCGATGAATGGCCAAAGGTAACCTGCCCGAAGTGCGGAACTTACACAACGTTCAAAAAGAAGGAGGGGATATTGATATGAATATTTCCTTAACAATCAAAGGAATCACGCTTGACGAAAGCGACCTTGTAACCGTAAACAGCTATTATGAAGCGGCTTGCACAGCCGAATATATGATGGAGAATTACGATATCAAGGACGAGGAGCAGGCGCTGAATCTTGCATACGAGGTTCGACATCGAATGGATAAGTACGGTTATGAAGAAACCGAAGCCATTCGTGTGATTCTATCGGAAAAGAAAATCCAAAACAACAAGGAGGATGAATAATGGTTAAATCAGAAAAACTTTACACACCTCAAACATACTGTGAGAAGCTTACGGGAAACTGTTATTGCTTTAATCAAGATGATACGGTCAAAGAGATTGAATGCGTCTTAAGGCACAATGGGCTTGAATCCGAACATTGGAGTTATCCGCTATCCGAGATTGATCACATCGTGGAAAACGGGCTAAACGTAGTTCTTGTTGATGTCTCCGGCTTTGATAAGCATGGTAGATGGAAGAAGGAATACAGGTGGTTCGAGGTCCCCGAGGATTTTGAGGAGGGTAAGGATGAGTAATACAATCTATTTGGTCGTGGAAGCGGACAACATCGGTTACGACTTGAACGTACACGGTCCCTTTGCGACGAAAACAAAAGCAAGAACCGCTCTGCGAGAACGGTACCGTGCAATCGTGTCAGAGTGTAGAGAAGAAAGGCGAACCTTCGAGGATAAATACATCACAAAGGAGATGTATAAGGTGTTGCTTGACGACAGTGACCTATTCTATGGGCGCATCAAGGAGATCACGGTTGATGAACCTGATACCGAAGCGGAACGATGGATCAAGGCGGTCAAGGACCATATGGAGGCCAAAGGAATCGCAGTCCCCGAAAGTGAGTCTGACATATCTCATATTGCCGAGGAAGCGCAGCATTACGCAGCCAAAGACGAATACTTTGTTGGCGGCTTTTGGAATGCGATAGCACTCGCAGTTCAGGACTATACCATGGAAAGGACAAGTCATAAACCAGACAAGGAGGGTAAGGTATGATTAGCAATAAAAAGATAGAAGCTACTGTCTTTTCACAAATGCTTGATCTGCCAGATTCTATTGTTGTAGACATGGCAGAAAAGTTCAGGGATGACAGGTTGCTTTTTGAGCACGGCAATGTATCAAAATTCTTTTGCTTAAAATGCGGTACCAAAGGTGAAACCGATTCAGACACACCTATATGTCCGACTTGTGGAAACCAGTTTATCAGATCTCCCAAGAGCACTTATCGGCATTCGGATCAGTGTGAAACGGTAAGATACATTCAAACAGCGGGTGAACATGTGCTGATCAGCGAGTATCACATATACGCAAGGGAAACAATTGAAAAAGGGTTCATTCCGGAAAAACACGAATACTTTCGAGTCGTGTTGTCAGAGAGGGAATATCGGCTCTTCTATCTTTCCGAAAAATATCAAGGCGCTATGCAAGTAAAAGCATGGACTCCTACCAAGGAGGTAAATGTGACGAGTAGTAAGCGGGTTAACTTGATAGTTGCTGACCAGTCGGTATATGATAATCCGCTCATTAATAGTGCGCTGGATTATTTATCCGGTCCGATTACAGATCTGGTAGTAAGGATCAAACTCGCAACTGTTTGTGAAACAGAGCAATCAATGCTGATGCCTAAAGCTGAGTTTAAGTCCAACGAGGTGTCCGAATTCAGCAACGTACAATCCCAGTGGACGGTCGAGACACGTAAGATACCGATTGAAAACAGCGATGGCTATATCAAGAAGTTGACATGGTGTTCTCGATGCGGCAAATTCTATAAGGAAATTTTGGATAGCAGTCGTGACTATACCGGAAACGGTTGTAAACGCTGTGGAAGATATTTGGATCGTTTGCGCGGCAAAAGCGAATATATCTTCCATCTCATTGATGCAATTGAGCTCGAAAGCAAAGAGATTATCATTCGAGTTCAGGGATTTGTTCAAGAGAAAACCATTGCCGAAGCCGTTAAAGAAGGTGAAGATCCCGTTGTTGAAACGAGACTAAATCCGCAATTTACCAATTATATCTACGTTGATATAAACGGTCGCATAAACTTCTTCAATGAAACTGGAAAGAGCATTGAGAAACTGCAAATCCAAAGTGTGAAAACTGATCTATACGGGCATAAACGTTTTATCTTTGATGCATCGTGTATGGAGCTCATCAAAAACAATCCTTGTATCAAGCGGACCGGCTACGATTTGCTCGTTGATACGAATACTTCTCCTAAGTATTTTGAGTATTTGAAAGAGATTCCGTGTATGGAGATCTTTGCAAAGAGTCAGATGTTTTCGCTGATCCAAGACATTATGAAAAAGGAAATTCCCGAGCTTCCGGCATTTATCCGAGGAACGGGCAGGCAGAAAAGCTTGAAAAACCTGACAAAGCCACAGCTCGTATCTTTGAGAGCTCATCCCGTTACGTTAAAGCATCTGGATGCATATCTGCAGTGCCTAAGCAAAGATACAACGGCGATGTTCGAGGATTTCTTGAAACTCAGTACACTTGCTCACGAGAGACATGTGCTCGACATCCTTCGCGTAGGTGTCCCCGGATTGACGGTTAAAAAGATAGCCGAATATATCGAACGGGTTGATGATATGCAGTGTTGTCCACCTTCTTCCAGTATGCAGCTTTGGGGTGACTACTTGAGGATGCTTCGTGATTCCGATTGTGATCTGACTGATAGCAAGCTTGTCTATACTCACTCCTTAAAGAGAGAGCATGATAAAGTGGCGCGTAAGCTCGAACAAATCAGAGACGAGAAACTCGTAGAAGCTTTTGAGCAAAAAGCTGCAGACAACGAGTGGCTTGAGTATAAGGGGAAATATCTGACTGCAATGGTCCCAAAGAAATTGCCCGAGCTATATGAAGAGGGAAGAAAGCTTTCTCATTGTGTAGGTTCATACGCACGTAGCATTATTGATGGACAGTCGATTATTGTTTTCTTGCGAAAAAATACAAAGCTCGATGTTCCTTACTGCACCGTAGAGGTTCGCGGTAAGACGATTGTGCAGGTGCGAGGATGGGACAATTGCGAGGGAATTAGATTTCCTGACATCAAAAGTTTTCTTAACAATTGGTCAGACAAAAAAGGTTTACAACTTGATGTAGCTTAACGGAGGTGTACCATGCAAGAAAAAATCGTAATCGTTGTACACGGCGGAATGGTCGAAGACGTATTTGCGGAGAAGCCAAATCAGCTTGACGTTGAGATACTCGATTTCGATACGCAGGATTTGGATGAGCTTCGGATAAACGAAGAACGGCTTAGAACCGTAGAACAGTATTTAGCCAAACAGGAGGTATAAAAATGGAACAGATCAAAGTAAGAGTCAAGGGAGGAAATCTCGTAGCAAGCGCAAGCCGTGATAGTGCATATCCCGGTATTGACGTGGAATACGTGCCCGACGTTGACGAAGGTGAGCAGGCAAGTGCACCGAGAGTTCTTTTCGAGTATCCCGAGGACGGTGAGCTTCATGCCCTCGTCTGGACGGATAAGGATAACGAGGACTACACGCATAAGCTTGTATGTACGCTTGATGTAACCGTGTTGAATAAAAGCCCGATTGAAATCGTCAAAAAGATGGTGAGAGACGAGTATAACGCCTTTATGGAAAAGATGCTCAGGCAAAGTCCCAAAGATATCTTTGATAACGCTAAGAAGGTGGATGTTTATTCCGAGCTTCAAGGCTATATTCTGGATATGCTGGGTGAGGATTTTAAGCCGCAGGAGGTTGTCCCGCTGATAAGGCTGGATAACATTCTGGATACTCTTTACCGAACCTATCTTGACAACGACAATCTGCATTGTAACACCTATGGAGATACGGCGCAGATTATCAGTGAGCTGCTTGACTTATTGGCAATCGAAGAATGAAAGGAGTAGCACGAAACGTGCGAATTACAGGCTGTTTGAACAGCATAACCCGTGGCAGAGTCGAATTCGGCTCTGCCATATTTTTTGAAAGGAGGCTCATTATGAGCAGTGAAATTTTTTATACCAAAGCATACATCAAGGTTGATGATAAATTTATACCTCTTACCAATCACGGCTCCTCGAATTGTTCAACCTTCAATCATCAGGGCAGAGAGGTAGCGGATAAGCATTGGAACGTTCTTTGCTATCCCTATACCGGTCGCCTGATTTTTACCGAGGAAGAGGTTCGGGAGATTGCAAAAAGGCATGAAGAGGCCAACACGAACAACCGAGGCGGAACGAGAAAGAGCAAATTTACTTCTTTTGAAGTTGGCGAATTTGAGCGTTGGATTCTCGGCGGGCTCAGGTATGCGTATACCGTTGAGGAGTACACGTATTTCGGAAATACCGTACAGATCATGGATTATGATACCCGAAAACGCACAACCGTCAGAACCACGGATGAGCTTTTGGAAGCCATTCGAAAAGGAGAAGGTCACTCGATCGACGTTGTTTTCGCCGATGACAGAGAAGTAAAACATCCGCGCAGGCGACGCACTCTCAAGGTCGTGGGTGAGTTTGAGGCAATGGAGAAGTACTACGTTCTGAAAAATGAAAGTGGTTACTTCGTTCGTTTGTCCGGCAGCTACGTTTGGGGTGTTGCTAAGCTTAACGATCAGGTCAAAAAGTTTAAGAGTGAGAGGGAAGCTCAGGCGTATTATAAGAAGTTTGAGCAAAGACTTCAAAACCATGGCTATCGGATCGAGTGTATCAAAAACGAAAAAGACTCCTGATACGAAACTAAATCAATAACAGAAAGGAATAACTTACTATGAAAATCAATAACACAGTACTTGACGTGCTTGGCAACTGCCGAGTAGAAGAAAACCTTCTTTATCTTCCTGCAAATTTGGATCGCAAGGTTTATACCGAAGTGAACAAGGTTCTCGAAGCT
>JAZOMF010000072.1:0-9052 GCA_045653805.1 Eubacteriales bacterium | reverse complement strand
TTTGAGGCGCTGAAGGAGCAGTGTAAGAATATCACAACCATGACCGTCGATTTCCCCGATGAGTATGAAAAAATCACTCTCGGTGAAAGCGAATTTAAAAAGGCTGTTTGTGTTACCACTGCATACGGCACATCTCTCACTCAGGTGTATTATGTCCGCAAGGTGGATAAGTACATGGCATTGGTAATCGTTACCATTCCCGCAGGATACACCGTTGAAGAAGTTGAGGCAATGTTCAAATAATATTGCGCCAGCGTAATCGGATTTGTTTTTTCACAAACATATCAAAGTCGGTCGGGATATATCGGCCGACTTTGTTTTTTGTCTGTTCGGCGAGAAAAATTACCCAAACATTTTTTCAAAAAAGCATTGACAAAAAAGGTATGCCGTGGTATAATATTCACGTTCCAAAAACGGCGCCATAGCCAAGCGGTAAGGCAGAGGTCTGCAAAAACTTTATTCCCCGGTCCGATTCCGGGTGGCGCCTCCATACGCGGATTTAGCTCATTTGGTAGAGCGCGACCTTGCCAAGGTCGAGGTGGCGGGTTCGAGCCCCGTAATCCGCTCCATCTTTTATGGTGACGTAGCCAAGTGGTAAGGCCCCGGTCTGCAACACCGTTATCCGCCGGTTCAAATCCGGACGTCACCTCCAAAACAAAAATGCACCCAATCGGGTGCATTTTTGTTTTGGAGCTGACGGTTTTGTGACTTGAAGTGTCGAGCTTGCTCAGCGGTTCGAATCTGAAAACGAGACGAAAACGATTGAGTATCGTTTTCGCCGAAGTTTTTCGCCACAAAGCAAGGAGAATGGCGAGCCGAGTGTAAGCGGAGCGTCGAGGCGAAAGCGAACGACTATGCGACTGGTGCGGACCGTCACCCCCCAGAAAAAAGAGAGCAAGTCAAAAGACTTGCTCTCTTTTTTCAACGAAATAAATCCCTTTCGGGATTTGTGAAATACACATTGTGCGTGAAATACGCTTCGCGTGTGAAATGCGCTACGGCGCGTGAGGGGATTTGTTTCATTTCACATTGCGACCAAAGGGAGCGATATTTCACAATTTCCGCAAGGAAATTATTTCACATTCGGCGTCAGCCGAATATTTCACTTTACAAATACCCCAAAGTGTGATATAATATATTTGATGTGAATGTCAAATGACAGAAAGGCGGTAGAAATATGAAAAACGTTAGTACAAAAATACCGGCAATGATAGCTATGCTTATTGCTATATTTAGTTTAGGATTGTTAATCACTGCGTTCATTGTATCTATTAATGAAGTTGAACCCGAGAGCGGTGTTAGCAAATCATTTGCTTTTTGGGTGTATGCCGTTCTAACTTCAATATTGAGTTTAATCTTCTATTTTGTAGATGCGGTTATATCTGTCGTAAAGGCGTTTTTGAGAATCCACCCGATATTTAATATTGTGTTAGCATTGCTTCTTGTTGGTGCAATTCCCATGATGTTATTTGTCGGCGCTAAACTTGGTATTAATATTTACATATATTTTTCGTATTATTTGACAATTTTCGTGCTTGAAATTGTTTCTATTATTAAGCATATAAAATTATCTCGAATTGATAAGAATTCAGATGTAGAACAACCATTAGGGCGTCAATAAAACGCGGCATCTTTTTTGTCAACACGCCTCAAAACAAAAAGCACTGCGATTGCAGTGCTTTTTGTTTTGGAGGTGACGGTTTTGTGACTTGAAGTGTAGAGCTTGCTCGGCGGTTCGAATCTGAAAACGAGACGAAAACGATTGAGTATCGTTTTCGCCGAAGTTTTTCGCCACAAAGCAAGGCGTGCGGCGAGCCGAGTGTAAGCGGAGCGTCGAGGCGAAAGCGAACGACTATGCGACTGGTGCGGACCGTCACCTCCAACACGTGTTGACAAAAAAGATGTCAACCGAAAAACCCGAGATTTTCTCGGGTTTTCTTCGTTTTTTGCCGTTTTTCTCACTTTTTTGAAAATCGGATTTTGAGGCAAATAAAAAGATGCCAATCGGCATTTTAGGGTAAGGGAGCAGAAATGAACCTTTAACAACGCCAGAAACGGGGTGCAAGTCCTACTTGACACGGTCAAGCACAATTTTCTTTACTTTTTCTTATGTTTGTGATATAATAATATTACACGAAAGGAGGACGTTTTTATGACCGTTGGTGAAAAAATACAATATTATAGAAAAAAGATCGGGCTATCTCAAGAAGAACTCGGTCAAAAAATGCTCGTCAGCCGTCAGACTGTCAGTCTTTGGGAAATGAATAAGACATTGCCTACCGTTGACAACTTGATTCGACTCAAAGAAATTTTCTCGGTTTCCATAGATGATATTTTAAGTGAAGCCGATCCCATAGAGGAAAATAAGAACGAGCCGAAAGAAGCGTACGTTTTTAAATATGAAAAATCAGATTTGCAAGAGGTCTTCAAAAAAGCCCGTTTCCCGCTTATAAAACGTGCGATTATTTTCACGCTTGCTTGCATCGTCCTTTTTATCTTCTTTGCGGCATCAGATGCTCCCGATATAATGCTCGGATTGCTACTCGGATATTTTCTGCTCGGTGTGATTTCCCACATCAAAGGTTATTTTGCTTATGGCAAAGCGTGGAAAGTCAGCGAGAACAGACTTTTGAAAAGCTCCTATTCTTATGAAATATTTGAAGGCTATTTTATACTGAACATTTCCAAAAACGAGGAAATTACAAAGACGTTTAAAATCTACTTTGAGGACATTGAAAAAATCCAATCTTTTGGGAATTATCTTGTCTTGCAGATTGCGGGGCAAAGCTATATTATTAAAAAAGACGCTTTGATTCCTGAATCAGCTTTCGTTACTTTTTGCAATAATACACCAAATAAGGTTGAAGCGAAAAAGCCCAAGGATAAATTAAAAGTAATTTCAATTCTGCTGTTCATTCTTTCCATTTGTACGATATGGGGAGCGTTGATTGGAGTGGCGATATTGTCTGGCATCAATCAAGCAATGACGGAAAATATGTGGGTATTCTTTTTGTTCCTTCCCATTCCGATTGCCTCTATCGTATTTGGTTTTTACTTGAAGAAAAAAGGGTACAAGTATAAAAAGAATGTGATCGTAGGCTTTATTATGGCGGCACTTCTTTGTATTTACGGTTCCTTTACTTTCATTTTTGCAAATGTGTATTCGCACAGCGATGAGCCGATTATGACCGCAGAGCAAATGTTGAATATTGATATTCCGGAGCATTCGCGTATCAACACGCAGGATTGGACAAAGGGTACGCAATCTGTTCCGCGTGGTTACATTTACTCTACCAGTGACATTTATTTTGACGATGCCGCTGTGGAACAATTTGAAAGAAACATTTCAAATGATGTAAAGTGGATATCCGATATTCCAAATGATATGGTTGGTATCACCTCGTATTTTTGCGATATTCAAACCAGCGATTACTATATCATATACAACAAAGACACGAAGGAATTTAATAAATTGCCGAGTGAAAGCGGAACTTATGTGTTTATCAATATTCTGTATAATGCAGAAAGTAACACTATGAAATTGGTGGAATATCAAATAGAGTACACAAAATAAGGTGGCATCTTTTTTGTCAACACGCCTCAAAACAAAAAGCACTGCGTTCTCTCTGCATTTTTAGCGGAGAATCCAATTTCATAACGTAGGGCGGGGGCGCATTTGCTTACAAATGGGCTCCCGCCGCCAAACCAATTTCGGCAGAGGACTTGTTTTCTCTGCCGATTTGTGTTATAATGGGATTACATCGTAGGGCGGGGGCTTGCTCCCGCCGTAATGAAAGATTTTGTTTTAGGCAACGGCGGCACCAAGGCACCGCCCTACAAGGGGTATGGGCTTTGCCCGATGTGCCTTTGTAATACAAAGGCGAAACTGGCGATAAAAGCAGAAAGGATTTTTACAATGAAAAATGAATACAAAATAACGAAAAAAGAAATGATGTCTTGGGCAAAGGAATACCATCTGCAAGGAGCTGCAAATATCATACTGTTTGCTCTTTGGTGTATAGTTGGGTTGATTGGACTTGGATTGATTACCCTCTATTTCTTTATCGGAGGAGATTGGATAGATTGGTGTTTTTCTGTTTTATTTATTTTTTTATCGATTTTTAAGTTGTTTTTCTCGCGTTTTGTGGTTTGTGCGAAAAGATACAAGCTATATTCAACTACATATGGTGTTACCGAATGGATACGCACCGCAGAATTTTTGGAAGATGAAATCATACTTACCGACCATACATCTGTAAGCAAGCTCAAATACACCAATATCAAGAAAATAAAAGAAAAAAACAGTATTGTTATAATCTTTATGAACAACAACATGGCTTTGCGGTTGTACAAGGATGCTTTTGTAGAAGGATCTTGGGAAGAATGCAAAAATAAAATCAATTCCATGACAAAATAAGATAACCCCGACAGACTTTTGAAAAATCTGTCGGGGTATCTCTTTGTTTTCTGCGTATCAAATTTTGTGTGCCCGTAGGGGAGACCTGCGGTCTCCCGCGGGCGAACACAGTTCGCCCCTACCGTGGTTAGGCAATTTCTCCGCTAAATTTGCACGCCGTTTGCAGTGCTTTTTGTTTTGGAGGTGCTGACCATAGATCTGAACCGACCGCACTTGTGCGGCAGTTTCTTAAATCTCATATCCCTAAATTTTCGCTCTGCAAAACTTGACAGAAGATATTTTTGGTGGTAAAATAGAGCCGTTTGGGTGATAATATATATAATTTCTAAATATTATCAAATTACATACATAATATTAATAAGGAAAATAAATGAAGAAAAAGCAAGACAATCTAACATTAGGAGAGGGCAACATCAATCGGCTGATGTTCAGGTTTTCTATACCCTGCATTATGTCTCTGCTGATCAGCTATTTTGTCTATCACGTTTATCCGCTCACTTCGCACGGAAAACAATAAAAAATCCAATCTTTGATTTGATATTATAAGGGCTGAGCCAATTTGGCTCAGCCCGATTTAATGTAAAATGACATCATTGACATATTTCGATTTTTGTGGTACAATAAAGGCATATTATGAGTCTGTAATTATGATTGCAGGTGAAAAATCCGTTTGAAAAGGATATTTTAGAATGATAAAGAAGGAAAAATCCATAAGCGAATACGTTGGTAAACTCAAAAAGCAGGTGCTTGATTTGGATGGCGTGCTGAGTGCCGAGGATAGATATTCGGCGCTATGTGAGCTGAAGTCGATTGAGGATGAGATCGACCGCCTTGAAAAGGCAAGAGTACAGCTCGGTCGCCTTATAGACTACGATAAACTGAAAATGAGGGGGTTTTCTCTCGAAGAGGTTAGTGCTTTTGAGAGAGAGGACTCCGAATACATTTCGCGCGTAGACAGATATTACGCCAACAATCTGCAAAAGAGAAAATATATGTTCGGTTACCCTGCAAATATGGAGGATTATTCCTACACCACCAGCTACCTGCGCCATCTTGAGAGCAAAATGTATCTGATGAATAACTGTGGCGACCCCTATCAGAAGGGTAACTACGGAATGGACTCCAAGTCCACCGAAAAGAAGATAATTTCTCTTGTTGCTGAGAATTTTGGCATCGCTGACGGCGATTATTGGGGATATATCACTTCGGGCGGCACCGAGAGCAATTTCTGGGGCATAAGAGAGGGCTTTAACCGTTTCCCCGGAGGCAAGCTCTATTTCTCCGAGGACACCCATTATAGCGTTGAAAAGTACGTTTTTGACGGTGAAAACTTGGAAAGATATCCTTATGAAAAAATCGCGGTGGATGAATTTGGGCGCATTTCTGCAGAAAAGTTCTTTGAAGTGGTGAAAAAAGACTGCAAAAACGGCATAAATGGCGCGATAGTGGTGCTGACGTGGGGAACCACCTGCCGAGGAGCGGTTGACGAGGTAAAAAAGATCACAGACGGGCTTAAATCTCTTGGAATTGACTATTATTGCCACCTTGATGCGGCTCATTTCGGAGGAATTGCCAAGAATCAGATAGATGCACCCAAGGTAGAGGCACTCTCCGACCTTGGAGTTGACTCAATCGCGGTAAGTATGCACAAATTTATGGGAACGGCACGTGTAAACGGTGTACTTTTGGCGCTTTCCCGTCGCGATCGCCCCATTATCGACTACATAGGTCAAGAGGATTCCACCTTTTTGGGCTCCCGTGACTATCTGCCTTTCTCCACATATCAGCGCTCCCGCGAGATGCTTTTGCGCCGTGAGAGCGGTCATTATGTGGAAAACGTGCGTTATTTTGAAGAAAAGCTGCTCCAAAATAAGCTTTATTTTGAAAGATTTGAAAAGTCAAACACCTTCGTTATTCCCGAGCCTGACGAGGAGATATGCAAAAAATATCAGCTTGCTACTTTTATAGACGCCAAGGGCGAGAGACGGGCGCACGTTATAATTTTCCCATTCCATCAAAGGGAAATAATGGACGAGCTTGTTTCCGATTTGGCAGGAGAAAAATGATATGAGGGCTAATTTTACGAGAAAGCAGAGCTTTATCATAGTTGGCGCGATATATATTTTCGCTGCGGCGGTGGGCGTTGGCACCTATCTGCTCTTGCCCGACGCTTGGTATTTTTGGCTGAAACTTCTCTTGGCCGACGTGATAGCAACCGTCGTTATCTTTATTTTTAGCCTGATGTTCAAAAACGCCTCGGTTTACGATCCATATTGGAGCGTTCAGCCCATAGTTATCATTATAGGCTTTATGATAGGGCAGAGGGTGACTCCCTTGAAGCTTTTGCTGCTTGTCACCATCCTTTTTTGGGGAATCAGACTTACTGCAAACTGGGCATATACCTTCAAGTCCTTGGCGCACGAGGATTGGAGATACCGTATGCTGGCAGAAAAGACGGGCAGGGCTTATCCCTTGGTCAATTTCGTGGGAATACATCTGGTGCCCACCCTGGTGGTTTATCTTTGCACACTCCCCGCAGTTGCGCTTTTGCAGAGCGGCTCGGACGGTAACCTATTCTCTTATGCCGCGTTGCTCCTGTCTATTGGTGCGGCGACTGTGCAGGGAATTGCAGACTATCAGATGCATGCTTTCCGTAAGAGAGGCACGGGTGGATTTATAAGAGAAGGACTTTGGAAAAATTCGCGCCATCCCAACTATCTTGGTGAGATACTTATGTGGTGGGGAATAGGCATCTCTGCCGTTAGCGCAATAGGACTTGCATTTCCTTATTTCTTGCTTCTGGCGGGAGCTGTGGCTAATACTGCGCTTTTCCTCTTTGTCAGCATTCCCTTGGCAGAGGGAAAGCAGTCAAAAAAAGAGAGATTTGCCGAATATAAGGCGCAAACGAGAGCGCTTTTGCCATTTTCTAAAAAATAATTTAAAATAAAAAGTGCTGAGCTATGGCTCAGCACTTTTTGAATGTTTATGTATATTTTACTGGGGATCGTACTCACCGTACTCACAACCAACGTTTTCGCAGATGACTTCGTCGATGAGCTTGTTGTCGCGGTAAAGCTTAACGGTACCCTTACCGTTACCGCCGTTCCAGAGACGGTTGTGAAGCTTCTTGCCGTTGGGCGCCTCGTAGTTTACGAAGAGCATATCCTTCTTCTCGCAGGTGATGTCGGTAACCATGCGGTTGCGCCAGGTCTTCTGCTCAACGTGCCAAATGATCTGGGTGTCGGTCTCCTGACAATCGAACTTGGTGCGGGTAAATGTCCAGAACTTAGAGAAGTTGAACTCATAGCATTTGCCCTCGTGGAAGTATGCCGAAAGGAGCTTGCGCTTGAGCGCAACGGGGCCAACCTTGGGGCATCCGCCGCCGATGTCGAATACGCTGTTTTCAAGCTTCTTGCCTGTGATCTTGCTTTTGAGGTTGTTGGAGGAGAGCCATACCCAAGGAGAGGTAAAGTCCTTACCCCAGTTCTTGTCAGCGTAGCCGTAACTGGTTTCGGGAGTGATAACGTATTTCTGACCGTTCCAGATAACCTCGCCCGAGTATGCAGTTTTCATACCCTCTGCATGCCAGAACATCTCGAAGAGCTGGAGCTTGCGGAAGAGCTTGCCGGCACCATAGCCAACGTTAAAGGAAACTTTCTTGTCGATCTTAATATCCCAAAACATTTCACCGTTCTGGCACATCCACTCGGGATGAGACTCTGCATCCTCAATCTTGATATGACCCTTCATTTCGGTCTCGGTGCAGAAGAAATCCTCTGTTTTAACAGAGAAAGGAACATCGAAGGATACGTCTATTTTATTCCAACCAAAGAACTTGTGTAGCTGTGCGGCATCTTCACCCCAAGAACCGCCCTTAACCATGAGGTAGGAGGGCTGAATGCCGTTCTTTTTGCTTTCCTCGGACTGACCGTAAATAGGCTCGTCGCCGCCTTTTGCGGGATTGCAGAGGAAATACTCGATGAAAAATGCTTTTTCCTCACCGGTTTCAGCGTGGCGACCAGTAAAGGAGTGCCACCACCAGTCATAGCCGCATTTAGCCTGACCGCCAAATAATTGACACGCGTTACGTGAGATGTCGTGTTTTGAGAACATTTTTTTGTTCCCCCTTTTGTAGTGATAAATTTATTATGACATATTTCGACAATTTTGTCAATACAAATGTTGAAAAATGTAAATGTTAGTCGAGATAGGATGGAAATAACCAAAATTAATATGAATTGAGGAATTTGGTGAAAAATATTTTTAATAATTTTTGCTTTTAGTATTGCTTTTTTAGTGAAGATGTGATATAATATTTTGGTCGAGCGAAATCGGCACGAAAGAATATACTTGGAGAGATATCGAAGTGGGGACGTTTGCGAGCGCTGCCGGTGGCAGATTAAGCGAGCAAAAAGGAGTGGCAGCGGTCAAAATTTGACGAGCGAATGCGAGTAACAAATTTTGGGCACCGCAACAGGACATAACGGGGCGCCCCGCCAGATAAATTACAAAAATTAGACTCATTTTGAGTTTAATCATATACGGAGAGATATCGAAGTGGTCATAACGGGGCTGACTCGAAATCAGTTTGTGCGCAAGCACACGAGGGTTCGAATCCCTCTCTCTCCGCCAACA
>JAZOMF010000071.1:0-16620 GCA_045653805.1 Eubacteriales bacterium | reverse complement strand
GTCGCTTTTTTCAAAAAGCGACCGCCCATCCAACGCGCGGAGCGTTGGTCGCCGCGCGCACGCGGCGAAACATCTCTTGCGGCGTGTTCTTTTTTGCTAAGCGCAAATCGCGAAGCGAGTTGCAGCTGAGCGCAGCGAAGTGAGTTTTCATTTGCGCCTCTATTGCCAAAGAAAAAAGCGGGTAAGCGATTTAAAAAGGCTTTGTGTAGAAAGGGGGAACCCCCCACTTGTGCGGTTCCCCCTCTTTTCGCCGTTGGCGAAAATTCACCCCTTCGGTGGCGCTTTCGAACGATAAGGGAGTTTCGCGCCTTGCGAGGCGCGACCGCCGATCGCGGCGGCTCCGACGAGCTTTTGAAAAAGCTCGAGCAAAACTTTCCACAAGACAACGCCGTGGCGTTCTTTTAGCCCGACAAATAAAATTTGACTTTAAACAAATTCCTTATAAAGCGAATCGTCGCTTATAACAAAGCTTTCGATACCAACAACGTCCTCAAGCAGACCGAGTATCTCAAGACTTTCCTTGTGATACTTACTTCCCCACTCGACCCCTGCCATTATTCTGCGCAGATAGGGCGCTAACACATTCAACTCATAAGAAAGGGTGGTATCAATACGAACATCGCATCTATCCATATAGGGGAAAATATTGGTTTCCTCGTTTCTTCTCACACTGCCCCAAAGAGCCAGGGTGAAATCGGGAGAAGCACCTCTGAAATTGGCATCTCGCACAAGTCTGCGGCAAAGGCGGATAAAATCAGGCTCAAAACGCTTACCGTCGATCTCAATTCCGCTCTCGGGTCGCACTGCCAGCACCTTGCCGCCATGGCTCTCGATAACCGAAAGAACCGCAGGATAAAGCACCTGAATGCCCTCGAAAAGCAGTACGTCGTCCTCGTCGCACTCGATTTCCTCCCAGCGGCTTCTTGTTCCGCTGACGAAATCAAATATCGGCTTTTTTGCCTTTCCATTTGAGAATATTTCATCTACAAAGCCGGCAAGCAGTTCAGTGTCAAGGGTGTCAGGTGAGTCAAAATCCAGTTCCTCTACATTGGCGTTTGCAAGATCCCGTCTTGAAAAGCAGTCCTTAAAGAAATCGTCGAGAGAAACGGTAACAACTCGCTTTTTCTCGTCACCCAAATGGCGCAAAAGCTTTTTAGCGGCAGTAGTTTTGCCCGAGCAGGTAGGACCTGTGAGACCCAAAACGCGAATCTCTCCTCCCTCGCAGAGCTTTTTGACCGATCTTTCAAGCAAAGCCTCAAACTCCTCGTCGCATTTTCTGATATAATCGGAATTTATCTTGGTGTATCCCGCTTTATAGCATTTTCCATCAAAATTCGGACAATTTTTCATAGGCATACCTCCGTTCTTGTGTTCGGCAAATGCACCTTGATCATAAAATTCGACGATTTTCAATTTTTTTACACCAAACCGTGCTTTATATAGAATTCACGCGCCGCGCGTATCTTTTCGTCTGTCTTATCCTCGGCAAGATACTCGTAGGGGTATTTTTGATTGAAAAATCTTTCAATAGTGCGTGTTTCACCGTTTTTGGGAGCAAAATCAACGAACTTCGATACCGCGCCCGCTCCCGCGGCGAATATCGAATGTATCTCTTCCATCATGTAGATGTTGTAGAGTCCTTTTTTACCGTCCAAGCAGAATCCCACGTTTTCGTAGTTGCCCACGGTGTTCTTCTGGCGGTACATATAGTAGGGCTGATAGCCCTCGTGCTGTGCCTTGATCTGGGAATAGTCCACACACTTGCCCACGTCACCGCCACGAACAGAATAGATGTGGCTAAAATTCTTCAAGGCATCGCTCGCCTTCTTTACGCTAAAGGTGTGAACCGTCACATTCTCGGGGCGCAGTGCAATTATGCGGTCGTAAGAGCTTGAAAAGCTTGCAAAATTGTCGCCGGGCAGTCCTGCGATAACGTCGGTATTGATGATCGGGATTCCCGAATTACGCGCAACATCGTATGCGCGGAGGAAATCCTCCGAGGTGTGAGAACGACCGATGATGCGAAGAACGTCATCATTAAGGGTCTGGGGGTTGACGCTGATACGGTTAACACCGTGTGCTGCGGCAACTCTCATCTTGCCCTCGGTAATTGTGTCAGGTCTGCCTGCCTCAAGGGTATATTCTTCCACGGTAGTAACGTCGATATTCTCCTCAACGATAGAAAGAAGCCATTCAAGCTGAGTTTCATCAAGTATCGTGGGCGTTCCGCCGCCTATGTAAATAGTCTTAACGCGAAGACCAAGCTCCTTTATAAGGTCAAAATTCTTTTTGACTTCGGCTCCAAGCGCCACCAGATAATCGGGGATGGTAGCAAGCAGCTTTTTAGAAGTATATGACACGAAGGAGCAATATGCGCATCTTGTGGGGCAGAAAGGAATTGAAATATATACACTGCAATCCTTGGGGTCTGCCTTTGATACAAATTCCGCCTCGTTAAGCGCTACCTCGGTAGCAAGCGCCGCCTTTTTGGGTATGACAAAATAATCGGTGGCGAGAGTCTTTTTAACTCTCGTCTTGCTCATACCCGTGGAGAAAAGCTCGGTTGCAACCTTGGATGGGCGGACGCCCACCAGCATTCCCCAAGAGGGGCGGTAGCCGATAACTTCACTGCAAACCGACAGTACCGCATCGCCAACGGCGATCTTTTTGAGACGATCATAGGTCACATCGTCACGGGTAGGATATATCTTTTCGCAACTCGCGTACTTTTCCTCAAGAGTTAGCTCGGCGCGAACAACCACGCCGCTCTCGTTTTCCTCAAGCGCCAGCGACAGCTCCGGGGTGGCTACCTCGGGATCGGCCTCGGCTATCTCGGAAAACTTCTCTCCGGGGAAAAATATCATACAAAGGGTCTGAACATAATAAGAATTTATGTTGCCGCTTATATTTAATCTCATTTTTCTATCCTTCTTCGTCTATTCTTCTTGAAATTGCTCTTCTAAATTTATGTTTTTTTCTTTTTAAGAACTTCGCTGTCCATGCAAATGGTCACAGGGCCATCGTTAAGCAGTGAGACCTCCATGTGAGCCCCGAAAACTCCGCAACCTACGTGACGAAGCTCGCGAGAAATTAGTCCCAAAAAATATTCGTAAAGCCTGTTTGCCTCCGAAGGTGAAGCAGACTCCATATAGTCAGGGCGGTTTCCCTTTTTGTAATTAGCCATAAGAGTAAACTGGGATATTACCAAAGCCTCGCCATCAATATCCTTTACCGACAAATTCATCTTGTCATTCTCGTCGGTAAAAATACGAAGATTGCATATCTTCGCCGCCAAAAGGTCGGCATCCTCCTCGGTGTCTCCCTGTGCCACACCCAGCAAAATCATCAAGCCCTCGCCGCACTCTCCGACAACAGTGCCGTCAACTACAACGTTTGCATGCTTTACTCTCTGTAATACTGCTTTCATTTTCTCAATTCCTTTATAGTTTTGCAAGGCTCTGCCCCGCACCCCGCCCAAGGGACTTTTGAAAAAGTCCCTTAGAAATCCTCAAAACCTTCAAAAATAGGTTTTGGGGTATAATGGTGTTTATTTTAATGTGATTTATAATTTTTTCAACATCAATCCAAGAAAATTTTTTGAAGACAAGGCGCACCGCACAAAGCAAGACGCAGGCGTAGTTTCCTACGACAAGCCGCTTTGGAGGAGCAACTCCGTATTCGGAAAAATTTATGGATGGATTCACGAAAAACCTCTTGAAACGCTTTCAACGCCCTCAAGCGTGCGTAAGCGTGACACTATAGAGTTGTAATGCTCGATATTTTTGCAACTGATCTTAAGGCTGATAATGCCTCTGCCGTTAGCACGCTTTTGGGAATTGACGTGAAGGATAGACACCTTCATATCCGAAAGCGCAACCGCAATATCGCCAAGCATACCGACTCTGTCCACGGTAAAGAGCTGGAGCAGTGCCTCGTAAACGCTCTTGGGGCTTCCCTGCTCGCCCTCTTCCCAATAGGCTTCCTTCCAGCGGTGCTTATTTTCTTCATTCTTCATGCCCTCAAGGACGTTGGGACAATCCTTTTTGTGAATGGAGATACCGTATCCTTTGGTAATGAATCCGACAACATCGTCTCCGGGGAGGGGGTTACAGCACTTGGCAAACTTGACCATACATCCGCTCTCGCCATCAACCACGATACCACCGTTGCTTTTAAGATGCTTGGGCTTTTGGGTCTGCGCCGCCTTTTGAATTATAGCCTCTTCGCTAATGGGAGTATTCTCTGCATCGGGAACCGTCGCTTTGCTTATCTCATCCTTAAGCTTGTTGCCAAACTTGTTGAGCGGGATTCCGCCATATCCAATAGCGTTGTAGAGATCATCTGCACTTGCAAATCCGATTCTCTGCGCCACAGAAGAAACCATCTCAAATCTCTGCGCATCTGTAAATTTAACATTGTATTTTTTAAATTCTCCGTCCACAATGGAGCGACCAAGCACGATATTCTCCGATCTCGACTCCTTCTTGAACCACTGACGGATCTTGCTTCTCGCCTCGCTGGTCTTAACGATAGAAAGCCAGTCGCGGCTGGGTCCCTTTGTGGTGGAGGAGGTAATGACCTCAACTATTTCGCCGTTCTGCACGGTACGGTCAATGGGCACGATCATTCCGTTTATCTTCGCGCCTATCATCTTGTTACCAACCGCAGAGTGAATAGCGTATGCAAAGTCGATAACCGTAGCGCCCTGAGGCAGGGGAATAATATCTCCCTTGGGGGTGAATGCAAAAACGTCGTCGTGGAAGATGTCGGTCTTTATCGCCTGCATAAATTCCTCGGGGTCGCGAGCGCCATCCTCGGTCTCGATAAGGCGGGATATCCACTCCAGCTTTTTATCCATATCCTCCTTGGTGGATGCGCCTGACTTGTATTTCCAGTGTGCAGCGATACCGTATTCTGCAATATGGTGCATCTCACGGGTTCTTATCTGAACCTCAAAGGGTATACCGTCACGACCGATAACGGTAGTGTGAAGCGAGCGGTACATATTGGGCTTAGGCGTAGAAATATAGTCCTTGAATCGACCGGGGATCGAATTGAACATCTCGTGAATGATACCAAGCACACTGTAACATTCAAGCTCGGTCTCAACGATAACTCGCACTGCGTAGAAGTCGTATATCTCATCGAAGCTCTTGTTCTGGTTATACATCTTCTTGTAAACGCTGTAAACCGTCTTGATTCGACCCTCAAGGTTGAATTTTATATCGTTTTCAGTGAGTTTTTCGGAAATGAGCGCTCTAATCTTTTCTATAAGATTAAGACTCTTGCCATATTTGGTTTCGATGTCGTTTCTGACCTCATTATATCCAATGGGGTCAAGATGCTGAAGACCGAGATTTTCGAGCTCCTGCTTGATCCTCTGCATACCCAGTCGGTGAGCCAAGGGCGCGTAAACGTGCATGGTCTCAAGTGCCGTCAGTCTTCTCTTGTGCTCTGCCTTTGCATCCAGCGTTCTCATATTGTGAAGTCGGTCACAAAGCTTGATAAAGATTACGCGCACGTCCTTTGCCATAGCAAGCAGCATCTTACGAAGGTTTTCGATGTGCTGCTCCTCCTTGTCCTCTATTTCAAGAGAGACAAGCTTGGTAAGACCATCAACCAGCAGTGCCACATCGTTACCAAACAGCTTTTGAATCTCCTTGAGGTCGGTCTTGTCGGAGCAATCCTCCACAGTATCGTGAAGAAGTGCAGCGCATATAGAATCGGTGTCAAGCTCAAGTCCTGCCACTATCTCGGCAACCGCCAAGGGGTGGGAGATATAGGGCTCACCACTGGCACGAAACTGCCCTGCGTGAAGCTCTGCCGCATAATCATACGCCTGCTGGATCTTTTCAAGATCATATTTCTTTCCTGTGATCTTCAAAAGATCAATAAGTCTTTTTGAGGTAAAATCGCCTTGATTTACCCCAACACTATTATTAGTATCCATAAAAATAAACCCGTGTCTTCTCCACTATTGCGGAGAAGTCCCATAAATTAAATCGTCTGTCAGCCTATGCACTGCTCGCAAAGACGGCGATAGGTCTCGGACAGCTCTATGTTAGTTTTAGCCGCGTTTTTGTTGACTTCGACCGAGAAAAATCCACTCTTCTCGCCGTCAACTCGGCAAACGTGTATGTCGTTTAGTATGTTAAGCGCAAAGCGGATCTTTGCCACATTCATGCTCTTGTGGCAATAGTCGGCTACGTTTAATTTGAATGCTCTGTAATTGAAAAGGGTGTGGCCATTTAAGTTTTCACGGCGAAGAAGCTTGTATATCTCGGCAATATCCGCTCTGGTAGGAAGGATGTCCTCCTCCTCGGAGAAGCTTGCACCCGAAAGCACCTGCTCGTATCTTTCCATCTCACTGCCGTAGATTGCCGAGGCATCCTCGGAAAGTCTCACGTCCTGAACCACCAGCTGAACGCTCTTTTGACCTCTAAATTCATTAATGCTTATCTGGCACATAAGGTCAATATATTCGCTGGGGAAGATCTCAAGAGATGCGGCACTCATACCAAAGCAGACGGCCTGGAAATTGTGCTCTCCGCGGCTGAGCAGAAGCTTTGTGTGCTTACCCGCGCCCATGGAGATTATTTTGCTTACCTGAAGTCCGCGCACCATAAATACCGGAGCGGCATTAGCAACGCCAAAGGGCTCGAGAATAGAGATCTCGTTTGCAAGACTCATGCTGACCTCGTCATAATTAAGCTCGCAATCTGCCGTATATCTGATACAGGAAAGATCCTCGGTAAGATTTTCTCTTGCATAATCGTTAATTCTCTTGCGGAATTCGTCGATGTTACAACGCATAACCGTAAGTCCCGCCGCCAGCTCGTGGCCTCCGAATCTTACCAAAAGATCCTTGCAGTTGTCGAGGGCATCCACAAGATTCAAGCCCTTGATGCTTCGACCCGAGCCCTTACCCATATCTTCGAGGCTGGGTTCACCCTTGATAGCCCCGTCAAAGGAAATAAGGATGGAGGGCAGGCCGTATTTTTCGGTAATTCTCGAGGAAACGATACCGATTATTCCCTGCTGCCAGGTGTCGTCATTAAGCACGATAACTCTATCGTTTTCGAAATCGTGAGTCTCCTCGATAGTTTTATATGCCGCCTCGGCAATGGAGTTCTCCTCTTTTTGTCTTCGAACATTGATCTCACAGAGCTCTTTTGCCATCTCTGCCGCTCGGGTAGGCTCTTTGGAAAGCAACAGCTCAACCGCCTTTTCAGCAGAGCTTATTCTGCCCGCGGCATTGATTCTGGGGGCTAATGCAAAGCCGATAAAACCGGCATTTATCTTCTTCTTTTTGGTAGGTATGACCTCGCCACCCGCTCTGGACTCGCTCTGGGGATTGCTTGCCGCCTCAATAAGCGCCGCAAGTCCCTCTCGCTCGGTCTCTTCAAGGGATGCAAGACCCTCGCGGACTATAATTCTGTTTTCGTCGATAAGAGGCATAACGTCGGCAACTGTACCTATAGCCGCAAGGTCGGCGTATTTTTTGAATACCCTGCCAATGCTCTCGCTCTTGTTTGCCTCACCGCATCGCATAGCCTCAAATGCGCATACCAGCTTAAATACTACGCCAACGCCTGCCAGCTCCTTAAAGGGATAGGAACAGTCGGGGCGGTGGGGGTTAACCACGGCGCAAGCCTCAGGGAGATACTCGTGGCACTCGTGATGGTCGGTAATAACCATTTCCATACCAAGAGATTTTGCATATTCAACCTCGGCGTTTGCGGTGATACCCGTATCAACGGTTATTATCAGCTTAGTGCCATTCTCCTTCAAATTGTCAAGTGACATTTTGGAAAGACCGTAGCCTTCCTTGCTTCTGGAGGGGATGTAATAGTCAATATCCGCTCCAAGCTCCTTTAAATAAAGATAGATCAGTGTAACCGACGTAACTCCGTCCACGTCATAGTCGCCGTAAACGGTTATTTTATCGCCTCTCTGCAGCGACTCCTTGATCCTCTTGACCGCCTTGTCCATATCCATCATGAGATAGGGATCGTGTAACTCCTCCACAACGGGATGCAGGAAGGCATCTACCGAGCGACTGGTACAATATCCTCTATTGTAGATCAGCTTTGCGGTAACCTCTGAAATACCGTTTTCGCAAGCGATGGCAGATATTATATCGTCAGCCTCGCGATTTCCCGGCGTGTACCGAAGCGACCACACCTTCTTTTTTTCATTAAAATTCATTGTTTACTCCAAATTTATATAACCATATATTTTTTACAAAGTTAGTCATGGGCTACGCCCTATAAAATCGATTTTTGCGGGCGGCGAATAATTCCGCCCGCAAAAAGTATTAATCGAGGGGAGTAAATCTCGAAATGATCGCCATAGCGACCTTAACTCCGTCAACCGCGGCACTTGTTATGCCGCCTGCATATCCCGCGCCCTCACCGCAGGGATAAATACTTTTTTTACCGAGGGCTGTCATATTTTCTCCTCTCAAAATTCTAAGAGGAGAGGATGTTCTCGTCTCTGCACCCGACAAAAGGGCTGTTTCCGAGGCAAATCCTTTAATTTTTTTATCAAACGAAGCAAGTCCGTAACGAAGTGAACGACACACGAAGTCGGGAAGCACGTCGTCCATACTTGCTGTCTTAAAATTCTGCCCCTGCATATAGGTGGGCATTACCTCTCGGGGCTCGCTTCCGCTCCTCCCCGACATAAAATCACCAACCGTTTGTACAGGAACGGCATATCCACCGCCACCTGCCGCAAAGGCGGCTCTCTCTATCTTTCTCTGGAATTCGATGGCGCCCAGTGCCGCATTTCCGTCCACAGGATCAATATCGCTGACCTGCACCGAAACCGCAACGGCGGAATTTGAATTTTCGCCGTCTCGGGCGTAATGGCTCATTCCGTTCACTACCACACTATCGGATTCGCTTGCCGCCGCCATTACCTCGCCACCGGGACACATACAGAAGGTGTAAACTCCTCGCTCGCCTTTGGTATCCGAGAGTGCGTACTCTGCCGCGCCCAAATTAGGATGACCTGCCATAGCTCCGTAGAGCGCATCCTCAATAAAGCTTCTCTTGTGCTCTATTCGCACGCCAACCGAGATCGGCTTGGCTATTATATCAAACTGGTTAGTTATAAGCGTTTTGTAGGTATCTCTTGCGCTATGTCCAAGTGCCAAAACTGCCGCACTTGTTACAAAATCGCCTTTGGTTGTCTTCGCCAGCACCGTACCGTCCGCTCTTTCGGAGAGATCGTCAAGTCGGCAACGGTATATTACCTCACCGCCAAGGCGCTCTATCTCTTCAAGGATATTATCCACAACTTGTCGGAGAATATCCGTACCGATATGCGGCTTCGCCTTGATTCGTATCTCCTCGGGTGCGCCGAATCTTGCAAAGGTATCGAGAACATAAGCGCACTTTGGATCGTTTATTCTGGTCAGCAGCTTACCGTCCGAAAATGTACCCGCACCGCCCGCGCCAAACTGCACGTTTGACTCGGTATCAAGGATGTGGGTGGTGTAAAAGCGCTCCATCGCCGCCACACGGTCATCCACCTTGTCGCCGCGGTCAATAATTATAGGCTTGTACCCCTGCTCGGCAAGAATAAGCGCGCAAAACATTCCCGCAGGACCCATACCGACCACAAGAGGTCTCGCCGCCATCTTTTCTCCGCCGAAATTAAAGGAAAGCTCCTCCAAAGCCGCTCTTCGAGCGCCAATCTTTTCAAATTTCGCCCTTTCCTTATCGGAAAAGCCCTCGCCCGAAAGTGCTATCGAATAGATAAGCTTAATATCGTCCTTTTTTCGCGCGTCAACACTCTTTTTGCATATCTGCAATTCTCTGCCTTTGAGCGATACGCCAAGAGACTTGATCTTCTTCTCGGCAACGCCGACGGCATCGCTCTCCTGTGCATATGGGGACAGTGCGATAGAATCAAAAATAAATATTTCTTTTTTCATCGCAAATTATTCGGCAGTATCGGTGGATTCGGTCTCGTCGCTCTCACCGGTCTCATCGCTCTCGGCCGAATCTTCTTCTACGATTTTCACAGTAAGAGTTTCTCCGATTTCCTTCAGCTTTTCGGTATCTACCGAAATACCGCCCTTGGAAATAATCTCTTTTCCATTAATGTCATAATAGTGGATCGAGTTAGCAAGTTCAGAATAGGTAATATTGTCGCCTTCCTTTACGTCGCCGGCGATCTCTATTTTAATGCTCGCGATCTTTTCAATCAATTCCTTTGCGCCTGTTACGGGAATAGTATCTATAGCAAGCTCACCGCCAAGTCCCACACTGCTTGCAGCACTCAAAACTATTTGAATATCGGTTATTTCAGCATCTTGCACGTAATCGAACAAAATACCAACATTTGTAATAGATTTATCCACTACGGTAAGGTTTATTGGATTGTCTATTTTTATAGCAAGGTTATTAACGGTTTTGTCCATAATACCGCTTACGTCTACGGTAGCTTTATAATCGCTTGCCTTATACTGCTTAAGATCGCGGTTAGTTCCCTGAACCTTTATGATAACAGTATTCTGCTCAAAGCCGTAGTACATCATTCCCTTTTTTTCAAGCACATCTGTACCAACGACCTCTATCTGGAGCTCTATCTCGGTAGTGATGTCATCCTTGTTCATATTGAACATATATATCCAGATTCCAAGAGCTACCAAAACACATACTATTCTCGGGAAAAGATTAAGCTTTCTTTTAGGAGTATGCTCAACGGTTATAGAGTCGGAGCCCTTAACGTCGGGATCCTTCATGAAATCAAATTGTTTCATAATCAGTCTGCTCCTCCCTTTCCGTCATTTTCATTCTGCCCATCGGCTTTGTTGGTGCCAAGCTTAATTTTCGTGTCGGGCTTTACCGTCATATCGGCAACACTCTTTCCTGTCATAAGCTTAAAGAGGTCATCGCGAAGGTCGCTGGACTTATGCTTTCCGCCCTTGCCAATATCGTGATAGTCTCTCTTGAGCAGCTTGTTGTTTGCAACAGAAATATTACCCGACTCCTCGGATACCACAACTACCACCGCATCACTGCCTTCGCTTATCTTAAAAGCGGCTCTGTGACGAGTACCAAGGCCCTCGATTTGAGGATTGTTTTCCGAAATAGTCCTGGACTTACTGGAAGCCGCAACTATTCTGCCGTCTCTGATAATGACAGCTCCGTCGTGAAGAGGAGACTTGTTTACGAAAATATTGCAAAGCAGCTGGCGCGATACTATAGCATCGATAGGAGTCCCCTCGCTCATTTGATTGCGAAGTCTGCCCTTACGCTCAAGCACGATAAGTGCACCCTCGCCCTTGGCGGAAATCTCAAACGCCGCCGCGCTTATTTCATCCACCATATGCAAAACCTTTTCGTCATCGGTTGTGTGTCTCGTCCTGATCCTCTTGAGATTCATAGAAGTTGTAGCACCAAACTCCTCAAGAACGTCACGAAGCTCAGGCTGAAAAAGCACAACGAGAGCAATAATACCCACGGTATAGAAGTTTTTGAGAATGGAGTTGATAGCCACCATTCCAAGAAGATCACTTACGACGTAGAGGAAAAGCAAAAGACCAAGACCTATAATAGTTCTGCCCGCATGTCTGTCACGGACGAATTTATATACCATATAGATCAACTGACCTAAAAGCACTATATCAAGTATATTTACAAGCCCGATACTGGAGAGGGGAAACCAGATATAATCCATAAAGAATTGTATCATCTGATCCCAAACAGATATCGAAGACAATGCCATTGTTTCAAGCATTTTTCAGTTCCTTTCTGCGGTTTGGAGTTTCTCCTAATTTGCCGCTATCAGCTCTTTTTATTTGAGTTTGCTCCTGCCTTGAGCATATTGTGCTTAATATCCCAAAGCTTTTCGGATAGGTCAACGTAATAGTTATGAGGATTGGTAAATCTCTTTACCTCTTCCCACATACTCTCGATCTCTCGCTGATGGTGCGCTCTTATGTCCTCAAGTGTGGGAAGCTCGTACACCTGCTTGCCGTCCTTGAACACCTGCACCTGCAGCTCCTCGGCGGTAAAGTTTTCCATAAGCTTTCTCTTCCAAACGTGAAGAGGGTCAAATATTTCGAGAGGCTTGGTGTCGTCGATCACCTCATCGTAAACGCAGATGAGGTCTGCCTCTGCCTTGCCGTTGTCTCTGTCGCGGAGGCGGTAGAGCTTTTTGAAGTGGGGCGTTGTGATCTTGCCAACGTTCTCGCTGATTTTGATCTTGGGTCTAACACTTCCGTCCTCGTCCTCGATCGCGCAAAGCTTGTACACCGCACCAAATACGGGATGGCTCTTTGCCGTGATAAGTCTCTCACCAACGCCAAATCCGTCTACCTCCGCACCCTGACGGATAAGCTCGCGGATTATATACTCGTCAAGAGAGTTGGAAACGATTATCTTACACTCGGTCCAGCCTGCTTCGTCAAGCATCTTTCGGCACTTCTTGGTGAGATAGGTAATGTCACCCGAGTCAATACGAATACCGCACTTGGTAATTCCACGGGGTTTCAACACCTCGTTGAAAACTCTGATCGCATTAGGGATACCCGACTCGGTAACGTTATATGTGTCAACCAAGAGAGTAGCGTTATTGGGATAGATCTCGCAATATGTCTTGAACGCTTCATACTCGGTGTCAAACATCTGCACCCAAGCGTGCGCCATAGTTCCGGTTGCGGGAACGCCAAATACCTCGTCGGTAATAGCACATGCAGTAGCATTTGCTCCACCGATGTAAGCCGCTCTTGCGCCAAGGATCGCCGCATCGGCACCCTGTGCACGGCGAGAACCGAACTCGCTGACCACTCTTCCCTTCGCCGCTCTGGTAAGGCGAGCCGCCTTAGTAGCGATAAGAGACTGGTGATTTATCATCATAAGGATGTAGGTCTCAATGAACTGAGCCTCGATAGCCTTAGCTCTAACGGTCATAAGAGGCTCACCCGGGAATACCACCGTACCCTCGGGGATAGCCCAGATATCTCCTCTGAACTTGAAGCCACGAAGATATTCAAGGAACTCCTCGTCGAAAAGATTCTTGGAGCGGAGGTACTCGATATCGTCCTCATCGAAGTGAAGATCGTTGATGTACTCAACTATCTGCTCAAGACCCGCAACAACGGCAAATCCGCCGCCGTCGGGATTATCTCTGTAAAATACGTCAAAATAAACTGTCTTATCCTTGATTCCGCACTTGAAATAACCGTTGCTCATGGTAAGCTCGTAAAAGTCACAAAGCATTGTAAGATTTCTGCTGATATTCTTCATTTTTTACATCCTTTCTGTGGTTGCATTGATTAAAAAATATGCACAATCGTCCATTATAAATTATTAATATATATTATACATTTATTTAATTTAAAAGTCAAGTGATTTATATAAATAATATGGCAAAATTGATCTCAAAATCGCCTTTGCTCACCTCGAAATACTCACAGGGCGCAAAAAAGCTCTGTGAGAGATTTCCCACAGAGCTTTTTCAAAATTATTCGAGTTTAATTTTCCGGAATCAGATAAGGCTATTGTCCTCTTTGTCAAAGCATTTTTTTAAAATAAATATCAAAAGAACCGATGCAGAATATCCAACCACAGCCAGCAGGGAGTGGGAAAGATAATCCCACAGCATAAGTAGAGGATCTGTGATCTTCTCCAGAGTCAAAATATCGTAAACAAGCTGACCTCCCGCATTAACTATAAGCACCGTCAAAGACAGCACCATAACCGACAAGAGCAGGCAAGCAAATCCACTCGTATTTTTATAACTTTTGATAATGGCGTTGACAATGAAAAATGCTGCCACAAAAGGTAAAATCCAAAGTATAGTTTCGAGCAATACCTCAAGAAGTTGGATCAAAAAGCCCAATGGAATATATCCGCTATCTATCCACTCGTACACCGTGGATGCCACATATTTATACAAGCCCAGACCCGCAAAAATAAGACATCCGCCAACAGTGGTTGCCGCAGAAAAACGGTATACCGCATATATTACCATCGAGCCCGTCAGCGATACCGCCAGCACGTCGACAAGCCTTGCCCCAAACCTTGCCAGCTCAAGCACAATCGGATCAACAAGACCGATCTCGCAATCAACCGCCAGCGAGTTGTAAAACGGCATGATCGCAAAGCAATACAGGCTATATATAACCACTCCGAATAACGCAAGTATAATGTACAGCTTACCTCTCGTTGCTCTGTCCTCTGCTGACATAAGACAGCCTTTTTCTTTCTTTTTAGACACTTTCATTCATCACCTCAAAAGCGTACAAGTCAGATGCACGCTCTCTGAATTTTTGTATAAAAATCTTTACGCCTCAAGCTCTTTGAGAAAATTCTCTATTCTTGCAATAGCCTCTTGGATATGCTCGTCGAGAGCAATATGATTTCTCCTTGAAAAAACTTTCGGGGTGCAAGCCAAAGATACGCTTACACCCCGAAACTCGCAGACCCGAGCATAGCAAGGGCGCGAGGTCATATATCAAATTTGATCAGATATACTTCTTAACAAGGTCACTTGCAGCCTCTGCAGGAATAGAAGAGGTCATAACAACGTTAACATCCATCTTTGCGGTAAGCTCGTCAACTGCCTTAACGAATGCCTCAAAAGCCGCGGTATCGTTGTTGGAGATCTTGAGTGCGCCGGCTATAAAGAGATCGGTTACGTCCTGGTTGCTTGCAAGAAAGCCTGCTACGAAGCCATAAAGAGACTGTGCATCAAATACAAGGTACTCGTTAGTATTGATAAGACGAACAGTGGGCTTAATATCAAAACGGAGACCTACTCCCTTTTCGATACAAACAACGTTACCGTTGGACTTTTCAGCTGCTTCGTTTACCATGGAAATGAGAGCCTTAGTCTTGCCTGTGCCCTTGACGCCGATGATAAGTTTAACCATAATTGTGCTCCTTCTGCCACCTTGTGGCTCTGTATTTTTAACTTTCCTTGCGGATTTTAATTGTCTTTACATGATTATAGCACAGTCTACGAATAATTGCAAGTAGAATTTTCAAATTTATGCAAAATTATTTCAATTTTTCTTCCAAAACTGCGCGAAGCTCCTCATATCCGGGCTTACCAAGAAGAGCAAACATGTTCTTCTTGTACGCCCCAACACGGGGCTGGTCGAAGGGACTGACGCCCAGCATATAGCCGGAAATGCCGCAAGCAAGCTCGAAGAAATATATGATGTAGCCGAGGTCATGCTCGTTTCTCTCATCCATCTCGATGAGGATGTTGGGTACTCCGCCGTCTATGTGAGCAAGAAGAGTTCCCTGCATAGCGGTCTTCTTAACGGTGTTGAGGTCAACGCCCGAGAGGAAGTTAAGACCGTCGATATTATTTTCATCATGGGGGATCTTGAACTCTACGCCGCTGTTTTCAACTGCGATAACGGTCTCGAAGAGGTTTCTGTTACCCTCCTGAATGAACTGACCGAGGGAGTGCAGGTCGGTGGAGAAGATTACGGATGCAGGGAAAATACCTCTGTTATCCTTGCCCTCGCTCTCGCCGTAGAGCTGCTTCCACCACTCGTTGAGCATCTTTCCATAATTCTCGTATCCTACGAGAACTTCGGTAACCTTACCCTTGCGGTAAAGGATGTTTCTGATAGCTGCATACTTGTATGCATCGTTCTTCTGGATGTCTTCGTCAGCATAAGCTACGCGAGCATCGTTTGCACCCGCCATAAGAGCATCGATGTCGCAACCTGCAACAGCGATGGGAAGAAGACCTACCGCAGTAAGTACGGAGAAACGTCCTCCAACGTCATCCGGAACAACGAAGGTCTCGTATCCTGCCTCTGTAGAGAAGCTCTTGAGAGTTCCGCGAGCCTTATCGGTGGTAACAAAAATTCTGTCCTTTGCGCCGTCCTTACCGAATTTCTTCTCAAGCATTTCTCTGATTACTCTGGAAGCAACAGCAGGCTCGGTGGTAGTACCCGACTTGGAGATAACGTTAATGCAAACGTCACGACCCTCGCAAAGCTCTACAAGCTCGG
This sequence comes from Eubacteriales bacterium, assembly GCA_045653805.1. Classification (GTDB taxonomy): domain Bacteria; phylum Bacillota; class Clostridia; order Oscillospirales; family CAG-272; genus SVTX01. Next base: position 626 of record JAZOMF010000071.1, on the reverse strand, counting down.
CAATAGAAACTGCACTGATGTCGCATCCCGCGAAGTAGATATCGGGAGTATTCTTTTTGAGATTGTTATAGTTAGCGGACTTAAGGAACTCAATAACAGCGCGTGCGCCGAGATAAGAACCGCCGATACCAATAACCACAAAAACATCACAGTTCTTCTGGATCTTAACAGCAGCCGCCTTAATGCGAGCGAACTCCTCCTTGTCATAATTCTCGGGAAGGTCTACCCAACCAAGAAAATCGTTGCCCGCGCCACTCTTCTCACGAAGAAGCTTATGTGCCGCACTAACTGCAGGCTGAATATTTTTGTATTCATGCTCTGCTACAAAACCAGAAAGATATTTTTCAGAAAGCTTAATTGCCATTTTGTTATCCATCTCCTTTAATTTGATACTTAAGTATAACATATTTTTTCAATATTTTCAAGAGGATTTTCAAGATTTCTTTTAGTTTTGGCGATTATTTTTATCTCAAATAATTAATTTGTTCAAATTTTGATTTATCGGTGGGATAACGACACCCTAAAACCGTAGGGCGGTGCCGATTTGCTTGCAAATGAGGTGTCGCCGTTTCATTGATTTGAAAATATTCGTCACGGGACGCCGAGGACGTCGTCCCCTACGGTCT
>JAZOMF010000070.1:0-4430 GCA_045653805.1 Eubacteriales bacterium | reverse complement strand
ATTTCAAATTCGTAGGGGACGACGTCCTCGGCGTCCCGCTCGTTGAATTTAAATCTTCGTTAACGGGAGGAGCAAGCCCCTCCCCTACGGCGTATGGTGTCGCCCATCTCCCCGATAAACATCAATTTATCTTTCCGACTTAATCATCGTTCCCGCAAAGACGCAGGCGGCAAAGACGTATATACCCAGCCCGCCACCAATCTTTATCATCAGATAGAGCGCAATTATCCACAAAATAAGTGCCGAAAATGCGGTAGTCAACGTCAAGATGCGATCCCCCGCTCGCTCGCCACAAAGATTTGCCACCGCGCAATATAGTATTCGTCCGCCGTCAAAGGTTTTGACGGGCAGTAGGTTCAAAATTGCCTGTATCACCGACGAAAGAGCAAAAAACGCCAAAATCCCCCAAAAATCCGCTCTTGGGGAGTTCAAAAATGACTCTGCATATGCCTCACCAACCTCTATTCCCCCACCAAACGCACAAAACACTCCTATAACCGCTACGCATCCCAAAATGTTTGCCAAAGGCCCTGCAAGGGATAGCATAAGCTCACTTTTATAAGAGGTCAATCGCTCATCGGTCACTATCCTCGCCCCCGAAAATCCCAGCTTTATCTCCTTTATACCAATCCTCAAAATTTTCGCCGCCAAAATGTGTCCCACCTCGTGCCAAAGCGCCGCGGTGAGGTAGACGGCAATCACTATAGCGCTATCAGAAACCAGCATCGCCGCCATCATCAGCACACCGCCCACGCCAAACCTTATTTTTTTCAAACAATCACCACCTATCAAAATAATTTATGTCCGAAAGGTAAAGAATATTTGTAAATTTGGCGAAACCGCTTGACAATCACACGACCGTGATATATAATAAATATATATAAAAATACAGTTATAACTCGGTGTGTAAAAATCACACTCGAGCACCGACATTTGAAAGGATAAAAGTATGAATCTTCAAATCAAAGACGAGCTTATCCCCGGCACAAAGCTTTATCGCTCCGATATGGGCGGCGTTACCGGTATGGAATTTCTCTCCAAGATCTTCTTTATTTCCGATGGCGTTATGCTGACCCAGATTCGCGAGATCTCGGGCATAGACGGTTCTACCCTTCAGAACTGGACAAAGAGAGGCTGGGTTGCCAACTCCAAATACAAGAAGTATGACATCAACCAGATAGCTCATATTCTTATCATCAATATGCTCCGCTCCTGCATGCAGTTGGATAGAATCACCGACCCCATCGAGTACATAAACGGTGACGTGAGCGATAGAAGCGACGATATTATAGAGGATGCAGTGCTTTACGACTACATCTGCAAAATTCTCGACAAGCTTATGACATACGATCTCTGCTCTCTCGGTTCTATCCGCGAGGCGATCGAGCTTGAGACCGGGGCATACAAGGAGGTTATGCCCGGTGCCAGAGAGCGACTCTCAAGAGCCCTTGAGATCATTGTGGTGGCTTACTACGCCTCCCTTATGAAGAGACACTCCGACGCGCTTGTGTCTGACCTCTTCTGCGGTAAAATCTAACCGCAAAAGACTTACAAGTAAACAAAAAAACAAGGATTAATATGATACTCAATAACAACGAAAGAATTATAATCAAGACAAACACACGCCCCGTTATCGACACTCGCGACGAAATGAGCGATCCCAAGGAGATATTTTACAATATCTGCAAGGCGATAAGAGATGGCGGCTACAACCCCGTATCCCAAATAACCGGATACATAGTTTCAGAGGACCCTACCCATATCACCAACTACAAGAGCGCACGCACACTTGTTGGTAAGCTTGACCGCGACGACCTGCTTGAAGAGATGGTAAAGTACTATATCGAGGCTGTTGAAAAAGAATTTGAGGAAAACGAAAAATAATGCTGGACTCATTTTATATAGTTACCCATGCGGGTCGCGTGGAGTCTCTTCCGGGCAGTACGGTCGTAGCACTTGGCACATTTGACGGTGTGCACATAGCTCACAAGGCTATCTTGCGTGAGGCAGTGGCGCTGAAAGAGAGAGTTGGAGCGACTTTTGTTGGCGCTTGGTGCTTTTCGGAGCTTCCTGCCAACGTGCTTGGCAAGAAGAACACCCCCATGATATGCACCTTGGAAGAAAAAATAGAGCGAATACTCATATCTGGCATGGATTTCGTGGCTGTGGGCGATCTTCGCGCCCTTGCCGAGGTCAGTGCCGAGGATTTCGTGGACAAAATACTCGTAGAAAGGCTGGGTTGCATCGGTGCGGTATGCGGATTTAACAACCGCTTTGGTCACAAGGGTCTTGGCAACTCTGCACTGCTCTATGACCGATTCGGCAAGGACGGGGCGGCAGTAGTTGATGAGATCACTCTGGACGGTGAAACCGTCAGTTCCTCGGCTATCCGAGAGCATATTTTAAACGGTGAATTGAAAATAGCGAGGGATATGCTCGCTCAACCCGTTTCTCTTACCGCACCCGTTGTGGGCGGCAAGCAGTTGGGTCACTCCTTGGGCTTCCCCACCGCAAACCAGACCTTTCCCGACAATCTTATCATTCCTAAAAACGGCATATACGCCACTCTCTGCTATACAGAAAGCGGCGAGCGTTACATCGGTGTTTCCAACGTAGGCATCAGACCTACTATCACCGACGGAAGCGACTCCCACCACGTAAATTGCGAGACATTTATCTGCAATTTTGACCGCTCGATCTACGGCGAAAATTTGCGCGTGGAATTTTGCAAATATCTCCGCGAGGAGCAGAAATTTGACTCAGTTGAAGCTCTCCGCGACCAGATAGCACGCGACGTCAAAGGCGCGCTCGCTTATTTTGAAAGCGTGGGCATCAAGGCTTAATTCCCTTATTCCGTAAGGCTTTTCAACTCGGAAAATAAAAAAGGAAGGAGAGCGTCTATGCGACGAAACAACAAAACAAAGTGTTTGCCACTGATCTTTATCGTGTCGGCGCTTATCACTCTTATATTGGTGTCGGCTATGGCGCTTCCCGTCTCCGCTGCAGAAAATCTGCCACCCGCCACCGACAACTCCAAGGCTTTCGTGCTATACGACACGACCCACGATGAATACATTGTTGAAAGAAACGGATACGCCATTCTCAACACTTCAACCAGCGCAAAGGTCATGATGGGACTTATCGCATGTGAGGAGCTCGAGGACAGGCTTGACGAAAGCGTGACTGTCACCGCCGAAATGCTTAAGGGCGCGTCGGGATACAGCATGAAGCTACAAGAGGGCGAGGTCATCAAGATCCGCGATCTCCTCTACGGTGCAATTTGCGGCTCTTATAATGACGCGGCATACGTTTTGGCGACCATCGTTGGCGGTAGTGCCTCGGGCTTTACCGAAATGATGAATATGCGCGCTATGGAGCTGGGAGCCAAGGACACCACTTATATAAATCCCGTAGGATACCCCGATAATAACGGTATGACCACCACGGCATATAACGTCCTGCGAATTGCTCGTGCCGCATCGGATAACAAGCTTTATATGGAGATCTGCTCGGCGGTCAAGCATAGCGTTTCCGCTACCAATAAATCGGCAGAGCGCAATTTTTACAACAGAAATTATCTTGTTTCATCGGCGTCCAATCCCCAGTATCACAATTCTGCCTGTCTGGGTATGAATGCGGGATATTCTGGTGAGGTAGGCGGCTGGAGCATCGTGACCCTTATTCGTGACACCGATAAATCAGGGGCGGCGGTAGATTACATCTGCGTTCTATTGGGTGGCACCGAAAACGAGGACGGGAGCGCAATTTTTGCCTACGATGACGTAAATTCGGTGGCAAGATGGGTCTGTAAGACGTATAATAATCAAGTCCTTTTCCCCAAGGGCTCACAGCTTGGTACAACCAAGATAGGGCTTACCATGGTTGATGATGCACCGTACATTGTTGCAGATGACCTTGTGGTCTATGTGCCTGCGGGAGCTTCGTCAGTGACCTATAACGTGGTGCTTAACGATGACATCCGCGCACCCTTGTCGGCAGGGGATGTGATAGGCAAGGTAGTTGCTACCTACGACGGCAAAAAGGTGGGCGAATGTGACCTTGTACTCAAGGAAGACTATACCATCAACGGAGTTATGAAGGTCATTGACATTATCGGTTCTTATACCAAGAGCCGCGCCTTTGTCGCCACCATAGTGTTTTTCATCCTCGCCATGGCGGCAGTGATATTCTATAAGTACAAAAACAGATACAAAACCAAGGGTAAATATACCCGAAGAAGATAAACGGAGAAAGAAAAAACTTTCTCCGTTTTTGTTTGGTAAATTGGAGTTTAGCGGTGACTTCACGGCGAAGCCTGTTGAAAGTTTTTACGTCGCTTTTTTCAAAAAGCGACCGCCCATCCAACGCGCGGAGCGTTGGTCGCCGCGCGCACGCGGCGAAACATCTCCTGCGGCGTGTTCTTTTTTGCT
>JAZOMF010000069.1:0-30713 GCA_045653805.1 Eubacteriales bacterium | reverse complement strand
GTAGAAGGGGTTTGAACGATTTCAAATTCGTAGGGGACGGCGCCCTCGACGTCCCGCAGACATTGGTTTCAAATCGTTCCCAACGGCGGGAGCAAGCCCCCGCCCTACATTCGTTTATCTCCCCGATAAACATCAATTTATTTTACAAACTCCAAAATATCCTTCTTTACCTCATCGTAGGTAAAATCGTTAAGTATCTCGTGTCGAGCGCCCTTATAAATTATTGCACGGGCATTATGACCTCTCTTTTGGAGCTTATTCTCTACATCAAGCACGCCCTTTGAATAGTTGCCCACGGGGTCATCACTGCCTGCCACCAAAAGCATAGGAATAGGAGGCATATTTTTATACCACGCGCCACGGTTGCACTTTTGCAAAAGTGTCATAAGGTCGCCCATGGCGCTTACGGTGAACTTAAAGGTGCAGTAATCATCGTCCATATATTTGTTTCTAATACTCAAATCGGTAGAAAGCCAGGATTGACTGCTCAAATTTTCATCATCCTTGAATTTGTTGTTATATCCGCCGAAAGCCAGCTTATAAACAAGCTTTGAGATATGCTTTTCTCCCTTGAAGAGCTTGATGAGAGATATAAGCGCAATTCCCGGTCCTGCCGCGGGATTTGCTCCACCTGTACCCATAATTATCAGCTTGTCGGGCTGAACGTATCTCTCGGTCGCCAAGCGAACTACGAAAGAGCCCATGCTGTGCCCCATTAAATAGTAAGGCATATCAAGATTTGGGTCGTACTCCTCTCTCACAGCATCGGAAAAGACCTTAACGTCGCGGCAAAGCAGGTCATATCCGCCCTTTGACGCAAAGAAGCCCAGCTCGCTTTTATCATTTGCGGTCTTTCCGTGACCGAGGTGGTCATATCCGAAGCAGATATATCCCTCCTCTGCCAACTCGCTCATAATACGGTCATATCTTCCAATGTATTCTGTCATTCCGTGAACGATGTGAAAAAATCCTTTTTTCTCTCCCTTTGGCAGATAGACCATGCCCGATAGATTATGGATACCGTTACTTGATAACACTTTAAATTCTTTTTTGACATATGACATAGCTTATTCCTCACTTTCGGTAAATGTTCTGCAAGCCTTGACCGCTCTGCGCCAGCCGTCAAGGGCTTTTTTTCTGTCTGCAGCGTCTATTTCGGGAGCAAAGCGCTTTCCACTACCCGAAAGTTTCTTCAGCTCCTCACGGCTCTCAAAAAAGCCTGTAGCAAGTCCTGCAAGATAAGCCGCGCCTGCCGCCGTCGCCTCGGGATTTGAGGCTCTTACCACGTCGATTCCCGAAAAATCGCTCTGCATCTGCATAAGCAAGTCGTTTGCCGAGGCTCCTCCGTCAACCTTTAATTGGATGACTCCCGATGAGCCCAAGGCAGTCATATCTGCGTTCATAGCCGAGATAACATCCTCGGTCTGGTAGGCAATAGACTCCAAAGCCGCGCGGATCAAGTGATTTTTGCCCGTGCCTGCCGAAAGTCCTACCACCGTTCCTCTCGCGTTCATATCCCAATGGGGAGCGCCAAGCCCCGCAAATGCGGGCACAAGATAAACTCCTCCGCTGTTCTCTGCTTGTCTGGCGTAATACTCGCTATCGCGCGAATCGTATATCAGCTTCATCTCGTCACGAAGCCAACGGATCACGGCTCCACCAACAAACACGCTACCCTCAAGGGCATATTCGATAGGTCTACCACTTTCGCCTGCGGCGATAGTAGTAAGCAAGCCTTGATTACTCTCGATTGCCTGCTCGCCCGTATGGGTCAGCAAAAAGCAACCCGTACCGTATGTATTTTTTGCCTCGCCCGACTCAAAGCAGCACTGACCAAAAAGCGCCGCTTGCTGGTCTCCCGCAATTCCCGAAATGGGTAGCTCTGCCCCCATACAATCAAAATAGCCGTAAATTTCACTGCTGCTCTTGATCTCGGGCAGAATATTTTTAGGAATATCAAGGATCTCAAGCATTTTTTCATCCCACTGACCCGTGTGGATGTTGCAAAGCATGGTTCTTGAGGCGTTTGTGCGGTCGGTAACGAATACTTTACCCTCGGTCAGCTTCCAAGTAAGCCAAGTGTCCACCGTACCCACTAAAAGCTCTCTACTCTCGGCAAGGGCTCTCGCGCCCTCTATATTATCAAGTATCCACTTTATCTTTGTGCCACTGAAATATGGGTCGATACGCAGTCCGGTGGTCTTTTTTATATACTTGCCAAAGCCACGCTCTTCAAGGCTACGGCAAATATCCGCAGTGCGGCGGCACTGCCACACGATGGCGCGGCAGATAGGCTTACCCGTAGTCTTATTCCACGCCACTACCGTTTCGCGCTGATTGGTAATACCCACGGCGGCTATCTCCTCGGGGTCTATACCACTCTTTGCGATACACTCGGTAAGGGCGGCATACTGATTAGCATATATCTCCATAGGCTCCTGCTCCACCCAACCCGAAGCGGGATAATACTGGGGAAACTCATGCTGAGCCATAGAAACGATTTCGGATTTTTTATTAAAAAGTATAGCACGTGCGCTGGTCGTTCCCTCGTCAAGGGCAAGAATATATTTTTTCATAGAAACCTCACATTTGATTAAATAAATCCCGGTTGCTTTACAATTTGGTAGCAGCAAAGCGTCGCCGGCAACACAGAAACATTTTGACCTTTTATGATAATTTATCCTTATAATCCAATTCTAACACATTCCAATCAAAAAATCAATATCTGTCAACTTTTTATTGACACAATTTTGTTTTTATGTTACAATATTTTCAAACACAATGCGTCACTTAATCAAATTTTAAGGAGTATAAATAACAAAATGAATATTACCGAAAGATTTTTGAAATACGTTTCCTTCCCCACTATGTCCGACGAGACAAGTGAGACAGTACCCAGCTCCGCAAAGCAGCTTGTTCTCAGCCGCTATCTTGCAGAAGAGTTGACTACTCTGGGTCTTAGCGACGTTGAGCTTGACGATAAGGGTTATCTCTACGCCACCCTCCCCGCTAACTGCGACTGCGACGTCACCTTGGGTCTCATCGCTCACGTTGACACCTCCGATGCCTGCGCTGACGAGCCCATCAAGACCAAGATAGTTAAATACGAGGGCGGAAGCGTTTGCCTCAACGAGGAAAAGGGCATACTCCTCACCCCCGAGGAATATCCATCCTTGAACCGTTACATTGGCAACTCGCTGATTGTTACTGACGGCACAACTCTTCTGGGTGCTGACGACAAGGCAGGCGTTTGTGCTATCGTTTCGGCTATCGAGCGCATTATTGAGAGTGGTGCAAAGCACGGCACCGTTAAGATCTGCTTCACTCCCGACGAAGAGATCGGCAGAGGTGCTGACCACTTCGATACCCAAAAATTCGGCGCAGATTACGGCTATACCGTAGACGGCGGCGGACTCGGTGAGCTTGAATACGAAAACTTTAACGCCGCGGCGGCAAAGGCAGACTTCTTTGGTGTATCCATCCACCCCGGAAGTGCAAAGGACAAGATGAAGAACGCCACGCTTATGGCTATGGACTTCAACTCTCTGCTTCCCGTTGACCAGATCCCCGCAAAAACCGAGGGATACGAAGGATTTTTCCATCTCATCGAGATGAGCGGCGAATGCGAAAAGGCAGAGCTTGTTTACATCATTCGCGACCACGACAAGGCTAAATTTGAAGAAAAAAAAGCACTTTTTGCCTCCGTTGAGAAAAAGATAAACGAAAAGTACGGCGAGGGTAGCTGCAAGGCAACCGTTAAGGACTCCTACTACAATATGAAGGAGATCATCGACGAAAACATGTACACAGTTGACCGCGCAGTTGCGGCTATGAAGGCGGTTGGTGTCGAGCCCGAAATCGTTCCCATCAGAGGCGGTACTGACGGCGCAAGACTCTCCTTTATGGGTCTGCCCTGCCCCAACATCTGCACGGGCGGCGAGAATTTCCACTCGAGATTTGAGTATCTTCCTGTGGAATCGCTCGAAAAGGTAGTTGATATCGTCGAGAGGATCGTTACCGATCTTGTTTGATTCTATAGAAAAAGAGGATGCATATGCATCCTCTTTTTTGTGTTATATTTATGTTCATTTCTTGCCCGCGTCGTCAAGAAACGAACCAAAGAAACGCCGCTCAAGGAGAGAGGGTCTTGACCGAGAAAAAGCGAACATGCCGCATTTTCTCGTCCTGCGACATCCTCTCCCCTTAAGAATCCCCTCACCTGTCGGCTTTGCCGACAAAATGGGTTCGTTGATATTATCAAGGAAAATTTATCTTGCAATCTTAAGCTGTAGCCGTGATATCATTAAAGCTTAAAGAATTGTCGCGGAGCGACCTTTCCCTATGGGAAAGCCTTGTTGAATTTAAAAGTGTATCATTGATGTAGGTTACCTTCGTCCTAATAAAAATTGGGGTTGGGGTCACGGGGAGGGGCTGTTGCAACGAATAAAAAACGTGGCTTGCCGCTTTTTTATTCGTAAGACCCGCCCCTATCCTCGTGCGGCTTTCCTTTGGTTACTTTCCTGCAGCTGATGGCAGGAAAGTAACACATAAAGCCACCTACAAATCAAAATTTGAAAACCTCATCCTCAATTATCTTGGCAAACTCCTCAAGACCTGCCTTATCTTGCTCGTCAAATCTTGAAAATATGGGACTGTCAATATCCAAAACGCCGACTACCTCGCCGTCTTTATCAAACAAAGGCACTACTATTTCGCTATTTGACGCGCCGTCACAAGCGATATGACCGGGGAAAGCATGGACATCGGGCACAAGTTGAGTCTTCTTCTCCTTCACCGCCGTGCCGCAAACTCCCCGACCAACCGCAATCTCTATGCATGCAGGCTTACCTTGAAAGGCGTTAAGCACCAATTTTTCATTCTCCATAAGATAAAATCCTGCCCAATTCAGGTCATCGAGACTATTATACAGCAAAGCCGACGCGTTGGCAAGATTTGCCGTTTTATGTGGTACTCCGCAGATAAGCGCGCGGAGGCCTTCATTCAATTCACTATAATTCGTTTTCATTATATTTGAACCACCTTGTGTCTTTTTCTGCTCTTATTTTACCACCCTGATTAAAAAAAGTCAACCTTAGACCAACTTAAAACTGTTGACTTTTTCAGTTTTATAGTTTATAATTATATTATAATTTGGTATTATTGAGGTGCTTATGACGAATTTTGACAGCATTAAAGGCAATTTTGGCTTTGGTTGTATGAGATTTCCTATGAAGAACGGCGAAGTTGACACCGCAGAGGTCTGCAAAATGGTAGACGCCTTCCTAAACGCGGGCTTCAACTACTTCGACACCGCCCACGGCTATCTCAGCGGAAAGAGCGAGCTTGCTCTCCGCGATTGTCTTACGTCCCGATACCCCAGAGAGAGCTATCTGCTTACAAACAAGCTCTCGAGTCCCCATTTCGAAAAGGAGAGCGACATTCGTCCCCTTTTCGAGGAGCAGCTGAAGGCTTGCGGAGTCGATTACTTCGACTTCTACCTGATGCACGCCCAAAACAGAACCAATTTTGAAAAATACAAGGCCTGCCGAGCATACGAAACGGCGTTTGAGTTGAAGAAAGAGGGCAAGGTCAAGCACGTTGGTCTTTCCTTCCACGATACTGCCGATATTCTCGATCAGATACTTACCGAGTACCCCGAGATCGAGGTGGTTCAGATTCAGTTTAACTACCTTGATTACGATGATGCATCGGTTCAGTCCCGTCTCTGCCTTGAGACATGTCAAAGACACGGCAAGGCGGTGCTTATCATGGAGCCCGTTAAGGGCGGTAGCCTCGTTAACCTCCCCGACGATGCGGCGGCGATCCTCGACGAGCTTCAAGGCGGTAGTCACGCAAGCTACGCTATCCGATTTGCTGCAAGCTTTGACAACGTGGTAATGGTGCTTTCGGGTATGGGAAACATGGATATGATGAACGATAACCTTTCCTATATGATCGACTTCAAGCCCCTCGACGAGAAAGAGCTTGCCGCAGTTTTCAAGGTTGCGGAGGTCATAAAGAGCAAAAATCTCATTTCCTGCACCGGTTGCAGCTATTGCACCGACGGTTGCCCCGCACAGATCGCAATTCCCAAGCTTTTTGCTTGCATGAATGAGAGCAACAAGTGGAAAAACTGGAATTCGGGCTATTATTACGGCATTTTCACAAAGGATCGCGGCAAGGCAAGCGATTGTATCGGTTGCGGCGCATGTGAAGATATCTGCCCTCAGAAGCTTCCTATCAGAGACCTTTTAAAGCAGGTTAAAGAATATTTTGAACAAAATCCTATTGATTGACCGATTGAATTGAAATTATGAAACAAATTATTGAAATTATCACAAATATAAACACCGCCGTAAACGATGCGGTCTGGGGTCTTCCCGGACTCATCCTGCTCATCGGCACGGGTATTATCATCACACTTGGCACTAAATTTTTCCAGGTCTTCCACGTAGGACATTGGTTCAAAAACACCATTCTCAGCGTTTTCAAGAGCAAAAAGTCCGGTGAAACCCTCTCGGACAAAGGCGCTATTTCGCAGTTTCAGGCATTCTGCGCCGCTCTTGCCGCAACCATCGGCACCGGTAACATCGTAGGCGTTTGTGTCGCTATCGTAACAGGCGGCCCCGGCGCGGTATTCTGGATGTGGGTAGCCGCATTCTTTGGAATGATGACCAACTTTGCCGAAAACGTCCTCGGCATCTACTACCGCCGCAAGAACAGCAAGGGCGAGTGGTCGGGCGGTCCTATGTACTACCTCCGTGACGGTCTCGGCAAGGCATACGGCACCAAGTGGCTCCCCGTTGTAGCAAACATCCTCGCCGTGCTCTTTGCTATCTTTACAATAATCGCATCCTTCGGTATCGGTAACATGTCGCAAATAAACACCATCGTTTCCAATATGGACAATGCATTCTTCAGCGGTGTTGATCTTGGAGCTATCCCCGGTACAGACGTGAGCATCCTCCATCTTATAATCGGCGGCATCCTTATGGCTATCGCGGCGGTCATTATTCTTGGCGGTATCAAGAGAATTGCAAAATTCACCGAAGTCGTAGTTCCCGTAATGGCAATCGTTTACATTATCGGAGCGTTCATTATTATTTGCATCAACATTGCAAACATTGGTCCTATGTTCGCATCTATCTTTAAGTTCGCATTCACTCCCGCGGCGTTTATCGGCGGCGGTATCGGTGTTCTTATCAAGAAGACTATGACTCAGGGCTTTAAGCGCGGCGTGTTCTCAAACGAGGCAGGTCTCGGCTCGTCGGTAATGCTCCATTCCTCCTCCGACACCAAGGAGCCTGTAAAGCAGGGTATGTGGGGCATCTTCGCAGTATTTTTCGACACCATTATAGTGTGCTCCACCACCGCTATTGTAGTCCTCTCCTCGGGACTAATAAACCTGAACACAGGAAAGGCGCTGGAGGGTGTTGAGGGAAGCACCCTGGCATCGGCAACCTTTGCAAAGTATTTCGGCGCTCCCGGTGCTTGGTTTATTGCAATCGCTATTCTCTTTTTCGCCTTCACCACCGTTATCGGCTGGTCTCAGTACGGAGCCAAGGCCGTTGAATATCTTTTCGGAACAAAGGGAGCAAAGGTATATCAATTTGTCTTTATTGCATCTATCGCCATCGGAGCGGTTATCGACGGCGGTCTTGCTTGGGATCTTTCCGACACCTTTAACGGACTTATGATGATTCCCAACCTTATCGGTGTTTTAGCGCTCACTCCCCTGGTCATCAAGATCACAAAGAACTACGTCAACCGCAAATTGAAGCATAAAAACGTGGTTCCCCTGCTCTCCTATGACCCCGCTCTGCAGAAGCAATTCAAAAAACAACTCGACGAAGAATAATTTTTATCGGTCTTGGATTTTCCAAGACCGATTTTTTGCTTTTCGTGTCAAAATATGTATTGACTTGCCGCCCAATCTATGATACAATAAATTAATGGATAAAATTTAACACGGAGGCAACCCGATGAATGATTTCAACGTTGAACTTTTGAAATATCCCACCGAAGAGGATTGGATGCTTTGCAAGAAGTGCACCCTCAACACAGTAGGTAAGACCAGCACCAAGCTCCCCACCGCAGAGTGGAGACACAAGCTGCTTATGAGCGAGCACAGCCCCATCAGGACCCTCAATTTCTGCATTAAAATGACTATTCCCTATTACGTTTCTGTTCACTTCTGCCGCCATTTTATCGGTGTTACACATTTCGTGCAGAGCCAGAGAAACGACCGTCAGGACAACTACGACCGCACTAAGGCTCCCCAGGATTCACCCGTATCTCACATGATGTACATAAATGCGCAGGAGCTTATGTTTATGTCTCGCCGTCGCCTTTGCATGCAGGCTTCTGCCGAAACTCGCGCAGTAATGCAGGAGATAGTTCGTCTTGTTGAAGCACAGTGCCCCGAATTCGTTGGTACTCTCGAACCTATGTGCTCCTACCGCGGAGGTCGATGCACCGAATTCAATCCCTGCGGACTTAATAAGAAGTATTTTACCGGTAAGGAAGAATAAAGATCATAACCACCTGTCCAACAGGTGGTTATTTAAATTTTACAGGCCTTCGTAAATATAAAACAGACCAAAAATAATTAAAAAATTTTAGTAAAATCTATTGCAAAGCCGTAAAAATTATGATATAATTGTATGGTCGCTGGTGTAGCACAGTCGTGTAGTTTTACCACCTTTCGGTGGTGTAGCACTACCTCGTTGTGCCACACAGCAAAATTTCGCTGGTGTAGCACAGTCGGTAGTGCAGCTGATTCGTAATCAGCAGGTCGCAAGTTCGAGTCTCGTCACCAGCTCCATAAAAGCCGAGTCTTTGGACTTGGCTTTTTTTGACTAAATCTTTGGAGGCAAAAATGAAGATTTTTTCTCCCGAATATTATAAAAATTTCGTCTGCATAGCCGACAAATGCCGCCACAGCTGCTGCATTGGCTGGGAAATAGACGTTGACCGCAGCACTGCGAAAAAATACGCAAGTCTTAACGAGGGGTACGGCCTTGAAATACAAAAAAGCATTACGAAACGAGGAGTTCCCCATTTCAAACTAAAAAAGGACGACCGTTGCCCACACCTTAATGAAAAAGGGCTTTGCAAGATAATTTTGAATCTCGGCGAGGGCTATTTATGCCACATCTGCCGTGAGCATCCGAGATTTTACAATTACACCTCGCTCGGAAAAGAAGTTGGACTGGGTCTTTCATGCGAGGAGGCTTGCAGAATAATTCTTTCGTCGGATAATTACGAAAGTTTCGTCGAGATTGGAGAGATTTTCGAGGATGAAGAAACGGTTGAGGCGCCTGAATTTGACGCAACCGTACATCGCAAGACGATTTTTGATATACTCAAAGACCGCTCTATACCCTACTCACAAAGACTGCAAAAAATATCGGAAGCTTACGGTGTTTCACCCGTCGTCATTCCCGATGAGACATGGATATCTACCCTTGATTCTCTGGAATATCTTAACAACTCTCACAAGGCGATTTTCGCTTGCTATTCATCGGAAATCAACGATTGTAAAGAGCTCGAAAATTACCTTGAACGCGCACTGGCTTACTTTATTTTCAGACATTGCTCTAATACCGAGGATTCAGGCGAATTTCGAGCCGCTCTTGGTTTCTCACTCTTTTGCGAGAAACTTTTAGCATCTCTTTGCCGAAACACCAAGAATTTTGAAGAGATATGTGATATGGCACGCATAATTTCCGAGGAGCTGGAATATTCCGAGGATAACACCGAAGCAATTAAGACAGAATTTTATTTTTGTTGATGAAAGACCGCACAAAATGTGCGGTCTTTTTCTAAAAACTCCCTTTTTATTTGATTTCAGGGCAAAAAAGATTGAAAAATTTATTGCAAAACCCTTGATAGTTATTTAAATTTATAGTATAATATATTATTAGAGTAAAATGGTGTATTATGTCATTACAAAATGAAAGGAGCAGATATGGCAAGCTGGCTTTTACCTGACTATATATTTCCCACTTACCGAGACGTAACCGCAGACTTTTTAAAGAGCATAGGCATAAAGGCTCTGCTCATTGATATTGACAACACCCTCGCTCCCTACGAGATGCCCGAGCCTGATGATAACATCCGCGAGTGGTTCAAGTCTCTTGAAGAAAACGGAATCTCTGCCACTCTCGTTTCAAACAACGACCGAGAGAGAGTTGAGCTTTTCAACGCCACTTTGGGTCTGCCCGCATACTACAAGAGCGGCAAGCCCTTTGCCAAAAATCTCAAAAAGGCTATGACAGCTATGGGTACGGACAAGTCTAATACCGCGATGCTTGGCGACCAGCTCCTCACCGACGCGGCGGCGGGCAAGCACATTGGACTTCGCACCATAATCGTCCCCCCGATAAATGACAAAAATAACGCATTTTTCCGCAGCAAGCGAGCTATGGAGGTGCGACACATCAAAAAATACGTAAAGCTTCACGGAGGAGATGCGTCTTGCGTTTGCTCCTTCTGGCTTGAAAAGAAATTTAAGAAAAACAGAGATTGACAGTCTTGGAATATCAAGACGATACCACAGGAGGTGGATACATGAAAAAAGCAACCTTCGGTCCCGGAGGCAACGGCGACCTTTTCTACGCCCAAGGCGGCAAGGGTACGTTCCAAGCCCCGAAATGGGTCAAGGAATTCGGACTCGACGCCTACGAATTTGAGGCAGGCAACGGTATTTCTGCGGGAGAGGACACTCTCCGCAAAATAGGCAACGCGGCAAAAAATCACGGCGTGCTTATGTCGCTCCACACCCCCTACTATATTTCCCTTTCGGGTGTCGACCCTGAAAAAAGACTTAAAAGTATAGACTACATTCAAAAGTCGCTCTGGGCGGCGGAGCTCCTCCATGCAGACACCATAGTAATCCACAGCGGAAGCGCAGCGAAGATAAGCCGTGAGGAAGCCATGAGACTTTCCTGCGACACACTTGATAAGGTTATCGAGGCTATTGGCGACACCGAAATAAAGCTTGGCATTGAAACTATGGGTAAGGTCAATCAGCTTGGAACTCTCGACGAGGTAATTGAGCAGTGCCGCGTGGACAAGCGTTACGCTCCCGTAGTTGACTTTGGTCACATGAATGCCCGAGAGCAGGGTTATTTCGTCACCGCAGACGATTACAGACGAGTATTTGACAAAATCGCAGAGGGTCTTGGCGAGAGCTACGCTATGGATCTTCACTGTCATTTTTCCAAAATAGAATACACCGCCGCAGGTGAAAAGAGACATCTCACCTTTGCAGACGGTGTTTACGGCCCCGACTTTGAGCCCCTTATGGAGACTATCGCCAAGGACGGTTGGGCACCGAGAATTATTTGCGAATCGGACGGCACTCAGCCCGAGGATGCACTCAGCATGAAAAAATACTACGAATCCCTCCTCGCTTGATGAGGATAGAGAGAAAGGATATAAAACTATGAGCAAGCTTCAGAAATTCAAGGCAAAAATGGTGGAGCAGGGCTTTGATGCCGCTATTATCTCCTCCTACGTTAATATCAGATACATCACTAATTTCGACTATCAGGACGGCTTTGTTCTCGTAACACGAGGCAAATCCTACGTTCTCACCGACTTCCGCTACATCGAGGCGGCAAAGGCAGAAGTAGACCAGACCGAATTTGAGATAGTCACCCCCGACACAAGCATGGGAATCGCTATGTGCGGTCTTCTTGAGGAGAACGGTTGCAAGACCGTAGCATTTGAGGACGCTACCCTCTCTTACGCTACTATGGAAAGATTCAAGAAGGCGCTCGTTAATATAGAGCTTGTTCCCGGCGCCTCTGCTATTGCAGACGGTCTTCGTCTTTACAAGGATCTCGATGAGATCGAGAAGATGAAGAAGGCACAGGCTATCACCGACGCAGCTTTCACTCACATCATTAATTTCATCACCCCCAATATGACCGAGATCGAGGTCGCTCTTGAGCTTGAATTTTTCATGAGAAGAATGGGAAGCGAGGGCGTTGCATTTGACACTATTGCAGTATCCGGCTCCGCATCCTCCCTGCCTCACGGTGTTCCCCGTAACGTCAAGCTTGAAAAGGGCTTCTTCACCATGGACTACGGAGCAAAGGTGGACGGCTACTGCTCCGATATGACCAGAACCGTGGTGCTCGGTAAGGCAGACGCTGAAATGAAAAAGCTTTACAACACCGTTCTCACAGCACAAAAGGCGGCGCTTGAGCATATCAAGGAGGGTAACCTCTGCCGTGATTGCGACAAGATAGCAAGAGACATTATCGACAATGCAGGATATAAGGGTCGCTTCGGTCACTCTCTCGGTCACGGCGTTGGTATGTATATTCACGAATCCCCCTCTCTCTCCGGCAAGGCTCCCGAGGATCTTCGCCTGTCAAGAGGTCACGTTGTTACCGACGAGCCCGGCATCTATATCGAGGGACTTTACGGTTGCAGAATCGAGGATATGATCGCGATCATGCCCGATGACGGCTCTACCTATGACTTTACCAAGAGCCCTAAAGAGCTTATCGAGCTTTTCTAATATGAAAAAGATATTTTCAATAGACCGTGTGGAGGGAGACTTGGCAGTTTGCATCGCAGACGACGAGCAAACGATAGTTTGTCCCCTCTCCTCTCTCGGCGGATTAACTGCGCGCGATGTTTTCTCGGCAGAATTTAGTGGAGAAACACTCTCGGACATAACACCTATGCCCGAGGAGCGCGACCGCCGCTTGCAAAAAAACAAAGAGCGACTTTTAAAGCTTGCACAGAAAAAGAATAATTGATAAACGCCCGAAAGGACTGTATTATGCTTTTTAAATTCATGCATATTGCTCCCATGGCACTCACGGACGTGCCCGAGGAGGGGGCAAAAGCTACATGGAATTTATATTCCTATATATGCTCATTCATCTCAAATGAAACGGCACAGGGTATTCTACTTCTGGCGGCGGTATTGCTTTGCATTTCCTCCGCATACTTGATAGGAAGTATAAATCCCGCAATAATCTTTTCCAAAAAGATATTCAACGAGGATATTCGCAATCACGGAAGCGGAAATGCAGGTGCGACTAACATTCTGCGCGTCTACGGGCAAAAGATGGCTATCTTCATCTTCGCACTCGATTTTATCAAGGCATCGGTTGCCGTTATTATCGGCTCTCTCCTGCTTTCGATAACGACGGGCGGCGCTATATCCGCGCTTTTCGTAGTGCTGGGCCACATGTTCGCAGTGTACTACAAATTCAAGGGCGGAAAGGGTGTTGCCTGCGCTGCGGCTTGTATGCTGATACTATCCCCCATCTCTTTTGCAATACTCCTCCCCGTATTTATCGCCATAGTTCTTCTTACCAAGTACGTTTCATTGGCATCTATAATTTCGGTCATGCTCTTCCCCCTTCTTGCCCACGCATTTAAGGGATTCTGGGGAGTAGACAGCGGATTTATTTCCCTGGCGTCTATATTGATTGGCGCATTCGTGGTGTTTATGCACCGAACCAATATTACAAGACTTCTTGAAGGAAAGGAATCCAAGGCAGATCCCTTTAGAAAGAACAAGACCGGAAACAACGAGGGCAAAATCAAGGCTGAACCTACTCCTCAAAAGGAGTACACCGATGCGGATTTCGTAAAGTGCACCTGCGGAAGATTGATTCCCGTGTCTCGCAAGGAATGTGTATATTGCGGCGAGAGAAATCCCTCCTATAAGCCCTCCGAAAACAATCAAAAGAAAAATAAAGAGAAAAAATGATGGAATCGACAGATAAAAATATTTCTCTGCTTCTCCGATTGATAGAAAAGAGCGCGCAGACCGAAACTCTGAAAAAAGCGGTTTTCTCCAAGCCCTCGGGCGGCGAGATGGTCAAGGCAACCGTTACTCTTAAGTCTATTTCGGGTGAGACTGTCTTACAGATCGAAAGCTTTCACTCCGACAACAAGGCGAAGCATAAAAACGTTAGATTTGGCGAAAATGAGCCGATCTCAGCTCTTATAGAGCAATTCTCCCAGATAAATCTCATCACAACGGCGGGAGATTGCGAATTTAAGAGATCTAAATCGGGCAACACGGCGCTCCTTCGCGGCGAAAAGCTTGAAAAAGCCCTTTTCGGTGACGGAAACGGCGCACCCAAGGTATTTGCCCGTGTAACTCCTACCGCTAATAATAAAAATAAGAATTATATCCTCAGGGGTGACGAACCCTTTCTAAAGCTGCTTGAGGTCAGTGATAAAAACGGTCGTGTTTACGATAAAAAGCAGGCAAAATTTAGACAGATCAACAGGTTTCTGGAGCTTATCCGCGATGTTGAGGGCTCACTTCCAAAGGAAGGCGTTCTTCGCATCTGCGACCTCTGCTGCGGCAAGAGCTATCTCTCCTTTGCGGTCTACCACTACTTTGCGGTAATCAAGCAAAGACAGGTAAAGATGACGGGTGTTGATCTTAAGGGCGACGTTATCGAATATTGCTCAGGCGTTGCCAAGGCTCTTGGATTTGACGGTCTTGAATTCCTTTGCGGCGATGTAAACCTTTACAACACCGAGGATAAGGTCAATATGGTCATTTCACTCCACGCCTGCGACATAGCAACCGACATAGTTATAGGCAAGGCGATAGAATGGCAGGCGGACGTTATTCTTTCAACTCCATGCTGTCATCACGACCTTAACAAAAAGCTCAACTGCGCTCCCCTTTCGTTTATCGCAGACTACTCAATGCTCCGCCAGAAGCTTTGCGATGCGGCAACCGATGCGCTCCGCTTAAAGCTCATGGAGGCAAATGGCTATGACACCGCGGCGCTGGAGCTTATAGACCCCGAGGAAACTCCTAAAAACATTATGCTTCGCGGCATACGCAAGTCGGGATTCGACATAAACGGCGAGCGCGCTAAAAAGCTCATGACTGAATATGACGAGATCGTCAGATTTCTTACAGGAAAATAAGAGGTGGTTATGGGACTTTTCAAAAAGATATTCAGCCGCGCTACCAAAAGCAAAAATCCCGACAGCAAGCGCTTTAAATGGGATATGGCGAGACAGATAAGCGGTCACCACGTTAAATACGTTACAGAGGAAATAAACGGTAATCACGAGGTCATCGGACGCTCGGGTGCGCTTAATATCAAGGGCGACGAGTTACTGGTGTTTGCTTCTGCCGACGTTCTTATGCGCTGCAAAATAGAAGAAATGCAGGCTTGGGAGCTTATGAGCCATGACGGCGTGGTAATCACTGCACCCGATCTTGAACACGACGGTAAGGAAAGAACCGTTATCGTACACTACGTCTATTACCGATAAAATTCATCAATAGATTTAAATACTAACAAATCTCCAAAAACTTCACCAAGGAAAGATCAACCTTGTCCTTCCGGAAAGTTTTTGGAGGTGTGGAACCCTTTTCCCAAAAAGGTTCCACGAAAAGAAAGGAAAGACAATGTTTGTAAAAGAACCTACCAAAGGAATGAGAGACATACTTCCCTCTGAAATGGAAGTAAGAGAATACCTGCTCACAAAGCTGAAGAAGACCTACGCTTCCTTCGGCTTTACACTGATCGAGACCCCCGCCGTTGAGCATATTGAGAACCTCACAGGCAAGCAGGGCGGAGAAAACGAAAAGCTTATCTTCAAGATCATGAAGAGAGGCGAAAAGCTTTCCGATGCGGCTGAGGGCTTTGACATCGATTCCCTTGCGGATTCGGGTCTTCGCTACGACCTGACCGTACCGCTCTCCCGATACTATTCCAACAACGCATCGGTACTCCCCCTCCCCTTCAAGGCGATGCAGATAGGTCCCGTATGGCGTGCTGACAGACCTCAAAAGGGTCGTTTCCGTCAGTTCCACCAGTGTGACATAGACATCTTCGGTGACCCCACCAGTTCCGCCGAGATCGAGCTTATCACTGCAACCTCCACTTTCCTTGAAGAGGCTGGTGTTAAGGGCTGTACTGTTATGATCAATGACCGCCGCATCCTCTCCGCTATGGCAAGAGCAAGCGGTTTTGCCGAGGAGCAGTTCTCTACCGTATTTATCATCCTTGACAAGTACGATAAGATCGGCGAAGCAGGAATTGAAAAAGAGCTTCTCGCAGAGGGTTATGCCCCCGAGGCGGTTGCTAAATACATGGAGATCTTCCACGGCGCTATGTCGGCTGAGGATCGTTTTGCTTACCTTGAGGGCGTGCTCGGTGATGCTATCGAGGAAGGCGTTCTTAAAAACCTCAAGGAGATCGTTGATAGCGTGGCTCTTATTTCCGACGGTCGCTTCGACCTTGATTTCGACGTAACACTTGTTCGCGGTATGGGCTACTACACCGGAACCATCTTTGAGATCAAGAGCACCGATTTCAAGGGCTCCAGCATCGCAGGTGGCGGTCGCTACGATAACATGATCGGCAACTTTACAGGTCAGAAAACTCCCGCATGCGGCTTCTCTATCGGCTTTGAGAGAATGGTCGGCGCACTCATGGAGAAGAACTTCCGCCCCGATGGCTCTGCTGAGAAGATAGCGATCCTCTACGATAAGAGAATCACAATCAGCGACGTTGCCGCTATGCAGAAGAAGGCTATGGAGATCCGCAAGAGCGGAAAGGTAGTCCTCGTGCAGAAGATGAATAAGAACGTAGGCTTCCAAAAGCAGAAGCTTGAGGCTGAGGGATACGGCAAATTCGTTGACATCCGCTTTGCTGATGAAATGAGCAAGCTTGACGAAATTTAATCTATAAAAAAATAACTGCTACTTTTCGTAGCAGCTATTTTTTATGTATTACCGGATATTATTCTGCAATTTCCTTCTCTTCGGATTCTGCAATTTCCTTTTTTTCGTCTTTAATGATGAGATAGGTGAAGACAACACTTGCGATCTGTGCAGGTAAAAATCCAATCAGCCAATACAGAGCAATGGCAACACCAAATCCGATCCATGCAAGTCCCTTCTTCTTTTTAACGAGACCACACATAAGCGGAATTGCTCCAATAGCAGCCGCGAATATCAACTGAGATAAGATCGACATAGCAACAGCAATACCGATCATAGCAAAATAAAACACAAAAACAAACAAAATAGCGATTACTTCCATCATAAAATCCTCCAAAAATATTATTGGCAGATCAAACCTGATCTTTATTTCATTATACTACTACAACTTTACTTTGTCAACATTTTTGGATATTTTTGTTATCCTAAATTCAACGCATGGGAGAGCACAGAGTAATGGGATTATGAACCCTCACGCAAGCCTTCGCTTTTGATTGAATGGGATTATGAACCCTCACGCAAGCCTTCGGCTTGCTTGGCGAGTTTTCGCAAGCGAAAACGTCGCCGGCCTGCGCGCAAGCGCGCGACCGTAAATTTGATTAATCCCATTACTCACCCCATGAAAAAAACCGAGGCTTTACCTCGGTTTTTTATGGGGTGAGTAATGGGATTCGAACCCACGGCCTTCAGGGCCACAACCTGACGCTCTAACCAACTGAGCCATACCCACCATGAATGGCGTGCCTTGAGGGACTCGAACCCCCGACCTACTGCTTAGAAGGCAGTTGCTCTATCCAGCTGAGCTAAAGGCACGTATTCAATAAAAAATCGGCAGTGACGAAACCCTTTCGGGACCGGCACTGCCGGTGGAGCGAGTGATGGGAATCGAACCCACGCGACCAGCTTGGAAGGCTGGAATTCTACCATTGAACTACACTCGCATCTACACATCAAACAGAGGATTTACGACCCCTTGATTTGACCGCCTATATATCATACCACAAACAGGTATATTTGTCAATAGGTTTTTCAAAAAAAAATTAAATTTTTTTGGCGATTTTTAAACCGTTAGATCACATAGTTTTACTATTTCACAAATCATACCAATCGCCCCATCCATGTGTGTCGATGGGGCGCAGATCTCTTTTAGCGATTTCTGATACAATATTTGGCGTATGCACAAAGCTCATCTTCAAATTCTCGTTTCAAAATGGCATAGGCGCTGTGATCTCCACAATAAAGCTCGGTCATGGCAGCAAGATAAAGCATATACACTCTTGAAAAGCTTTCGGGAATAACAAGAGTATCGTTTCCTCCTTTAGGAAGTTTAACTTCATTGGGAGATTTGCCTAATATTTCGCAAAGTACTCTTCCCTCCACCTCGGCAAGCCAGCCGATCTTTACAGCATCACCAAGTTCGTTACTCTTGGTAGCATCAAACTGCTCCAGAATTTTCTCTACCGTCATTTTTTCACCTCCTTTTCTGATTTTAATCGCAAATTCATCCACAAATACCCAAAACAGCGGGAGAGGATAAAAAATGGCAACGCGACCAAAATCATTGGTAGCGTTGCCGTGTCAACTGCTTTTATGCCTGAAAACAGGCTCGCGGATAAATATATTGGATAAATACCATCCAACATCTATATTATATCACAGGTCAATACATTTGAAGAGCCCATTTCTTCAAATTATTTTAAATTAAAACTCAAAGAATACGGGGAGACCGTTCTTATATTCGGGATAGCACTCGCCACCCACAAGAGGAAGAATATACTTGAGGCACTCATCGGTAACCTGATTTCCTCTTTCGTTGATATAGTGCTTGGGAACATATTTGGTCTTGTTTGCAATAAGATCGATGTCCATGTGACCGAATACGCTGGAATACTCCTCGCCGATCTCACTGTTGCGGAGAATTACCATCATCTCTCGGCTAACACCCTGCGCCGCCGCAACTGCTGCCGCTTGACCTACGCCATAGGATTCTTCAATATCGCAGGCAGAAGCGATGTGAGCTGCGCATCTCTGGGGGAGGTTAAGCTCAACAGAGCGCACCTTGCATCCAATCTCTGCCTTAACCGCAAGCTCGAGAGCCTTACCGGTACCTGCAAGGTACTTATGACCAAATGCATCTACCGCGCCGCCCTGTGTGGACTCGCCAACGTATCTGCCGTCTGCAAACTGAAGTCCCTCGGAAACCGCAACTAAAACGTTGGGCTTCTTTTCAAGTGCTGCGCGCACGTCCTCCATAAATTCTTCCATATTAAAGCTTCTCTCGGGAAGATATACGAGATCGGGATAAGGAAGTCCCAAGAGTCTACCGAGAGCAGAGGAAGCGGTGAGCCAGCCTGCGTCACGACCCATAATTTCAACGATGGTAACAGCCTTAACGGTATAAACCGCGGTATCGCGGAGCATTTCCTGCATAGTTACCGAAATATATTTAGCCGCAGAGCCAAATCCGGGAGTGTGGTCAGTGCCGAGAAGGTCGTTATCAATAGTCTTTGGAACGCCTATAACTCTAATCTCATAACCGCACTCGCTGGTGTACTTGGAGAGCTTTGCAACGGTATCCATCGAATCGTTACCGCCTATGTAGAAGAAATAACGAATATCATACTTTTTAAATCTCTCGATGAGCTTTTCAAAAGTAGCATTATAGCTTTCGTCACTTTCCTTGGGAAGCTTCTTACGGCAAGAGCCAAGCGCCGCCGCAGGGGTTCTCTTCAGTCTTTCAAAATCTGCCTCGGATGTGAAATAGGGATCAAGCTCAATAACGGTGTCTGCAAGCAGACCGTCAATTCCGTTCTTCATTCCGTACACCTTGCCAATGAGCTCACAGCCCATAGCACCCTTTATAACTCCCGCAAGAGTTGCGTTTATAGCCGTGGTAGGTCCTCCGGACTGACCTACTATTGCATTACCCTTCAACATTTCCATTGTCTTAAACCTTCCTTGTATGTAAGTTATAATTTATAATCTTTTTTGTTTTTTCTCTCCCAGCCACAAGTTTATGGGGCGGGATACGGCAGTTACCGCAATAATTCCGATAGCAAGTCCTGCCGCTATCTGCAAAGCATCCAGTCCGTTAGCGGAAAACTTAGCCATATCCGAGCTTACTGCACCATACATCGTGTAATAAAGCTTTCCTCCCGGTACGAGCGGCACGATCGCGGGAATTATCAAAACGGTAGCAGACACCTTAACAAAGTGTGCCATAACATCGGAATACGCCGCCGCAACCGCAGATGCTACAAGCGAAGCTAAAAATAGAGATCCTGCCATACCATCAAACAGCTTATATGAGAGCTCATACGCCGCACAACAAAGTATGCTGGAGATAAGAGCCCATACTATAACTCTTTTTTCTATGCCAAACTGCAGGATAATACCCATCGTACCTATAGTGGAAGCGACCAAAATAACCGCAAGTCCCCAAGGCTCAACACCTACCACGGATATGCCACCCAGAGTAAGTATCGCCACCGCATATCCGATAGCGATTCCAACCGCATCAAGCAAAGCCGTGCACATTCGGAAAAATCCCGACATTATGTCTCCGCCAAAAAGGTCTCTAAAGGAGTTCGTAAGCAGGACTCCGGGAATTACGTTCATTATGTCACCGATCATTATTTTATCGGCGTTACAACCTATTCCCAGCCTGTCCACAAGCACAGCAAACACGCCACCCATCAGACACACCAGAAACTTGGCTATAATATTATTCATTTTGGTGTTGGACAGCCACCGCATAAGCAGAGTCATGGGGATAGCTATAAGCCCTGAGAAAATGGCATCGAGCCAATCGCCTCCAAAGAACACGGCAAAGCCTGCCGCCGCAAGCACTCCACCAATAAGACTTACAATAGGTCCAACACGGGATATTTTCTTTATATTATCAAGGCTTTCGAGGAACTCCTCCTTGGAGGGGCGCTCTAAACATATTTTCCTTGAAAGAGCGTTTAGTCTGGAAAGTCGTCCTAAATTGTGAGAACCTATCTCGGTGATGCGGCGCGAGGTATTGATGCTTATACCGCCGAAATCCGCAGTAAGCACGATCACCGAAAGGATCGCCGTTACGTCTACCGAAACCGCGCCGTAAGCACGGCAAATGCGGCTGACCGTATCCTCAGCACGGCTTATCTCTCCTCCGCTTCGCATTATATGCTCGCCCAACTCCACCGCAATAAAAACTGCGTCTTCATAATACGCGCGACTTTTCTGTTCTTGGTCTATAATTTGTTTGTTTTCCATTGTTAAAATTCAACCGTCATTTAAACGGTATCACCGTCAATTATTTTTACGTTTTTAACTATATCGTCCTTCTTTTTGCATTGAACCGAATATCTGGTAATGCCGGTATAGACCTCACCGTCTATTTGCAGATCGTTAGGTGTACTGAATTCAACCTTAACGTCATATCCCTCAAATACATCTACCATCTCGGTATGCTTTATGTGTCCGCCGTTTTTAATCTTTGCAAACACTGCCAGAGCCTTTATTCTCGAGCCGCCGTGTATTACCATGACACTGACCTTTCCGCTGTCTCTATCTTGAGAGGGAGAGATCATCATTCCGCCACCGTAATACTTGCCCTTCATCGTAGAGACCGCCCACACGTCGGTATATCGATGAGCTACGCCATCTACGATAACGCGCGCGGTGGGTCTTTGATATTTGTAGGTTATCTCCTGCAGCGCAATGGCGGTATAATTAGCCTTTTGGTTAGGATTTTTCTCCTTGAAAAGTTCTACTCCATGGCATACGGCGCCGTCCACACCAAGTCCTACTCCGTTAACAAAGCAAAGCTCCTTGCCGCCAAAGGTGGCAACCGGCAGGTCGCGCAGATATTCTCTGATATCCACAGGCGACATACTGTCAAGCTGGCCTATGTCATTTAGAAAATCGTTACCTGTACCCGATCGGATCATAACTACGGGACAAGGAAACTCCACCCCTCTTGCATGATTTGCAAAGTTGTGCAGCGTTCCGTCACCTCCGCGTATCAACACGCGGTCTCCTCTGGTAAGCCCCGAGGCAAACGCGGCTATATCCAGGTCTATTAGATTTATCTTTTTTATGGAGGGCTTATCAACGGTCTCGCCCTTGTGTACAATGTTAAGATCGTTATTCCCACTATGCGCTTTTGGATTATAAAGAATATATATCATTCCTCAGCCTTACCTTCCTGAATTTTCAAATTTATTTCTTCTCCGCCTTTAACTGCTCGACCTCACGCGTGAGAGCCGCCAGCCTATCTTCAAGACGATTTATCTCCTGTGCCACAGGGTCAGGGATGTGCACCTGGTCAAGGTCATCAACGCGTCTGCCCTCATGGCGCACCACTCGTGCAGGAATTCCCACCGCTGTGCTATTGCTTGTAATATGCTTTAAAACAACTGCATTTGCCGCAACCTTACTGTTGTCCTCAATAAGAATAGGTCCCAAAACTTTAGCTCCTGCTCCCACCAGCACTCCGTTACCCAACGTGGGGTGACGTTTGCCAAGATCCTTTCCGGTACCGCCTAAAGTCACGCCTTGATATATAGTACAATCATCGCCGATCTCTGTAGTCTCACCTATAACCACTCCCATACCGTGGTCGATAACAAGTCTTTTGCCAATGGTAGCTCCGGGATGTATTTCAATTCCCGTAAAGAACTTCGCGATCTGGCTGACCGCTCTTGCCGAGAACGTGTGTCCGCTGATATAAAGCTTATGCGCCACACGATACGCAAGAATTGCATGAAATCCGGAATAAAGCAGGATTATTTCAACGTCGCTTTTTGCCGCAGGGTCGCGCTGTCTGAAAGCTGCAACGTCATCTCTTATTTCGTTAAGCATAGCATCCAGGCCCCGGATAACACGGGGCTTATGCTCTGATTTTACTAATTCATTACTCTTCATCGCTAAATCTCCATTTAAGGTAATGATTTACATAAAAATACTTATACATTATATATTGTATCACATATTAAAAGATTCGTCAACAGAAAATATTGGTTTTTAAGATCGGTTTCTGTCCTTTTTTAATGTTTCACTGTCATATTATTGAAAAAACACATAAAAAATAGGGCTTGCCATAAAAAAGTCGCAAAAAACATCTTTTTTACGGGTCAAGCCCTATTTAAAAAATTTATATAATATCAATAATCGTAATTGATTCCCACTCTGGTTATAGACCTTGCCTTTGCAATATTTTCTTCGTTTGCAACGATCTCGGGAAGTACATTTTCGATTTTCTTACGGAAAAGATCAAGAATTATCTTGTTATCAAGATCTCCAAACCAATAAGAATATTCGCTGTCGTTATATTTTGCATCGTCAAGCGCATATCTCATTACAACGTGGTAGCCGTGCTCGCTTTCGATAACCGCAACCTCGCCGTCATCCATATCCTCAAGTCCTGCAAGAATCACCTTGATGTATTCGTATTCAAAGTAGTTCTCTTCTTCAAGTCTTGAGAGATAGTATCCGTCGGTATAGCTCTCAAATATCATTTCCTCTTCGTTGACCTCGGCAAGCTTTGCCTCGAATGCGGCATAATCATCCTTTGTGATGCTCGCCGCAATCTCATTTGCCATAGCAAGTCTTGAATAAAGATCAGCGTCACCGTAATAGATCTTGATAGCGTTACCCTTCTCATCCAGCTTTTCGGAGGGCCTGCCTTTTTTTGTATCGTACAAGATCTTGCCCGTCTCGTCATAGTAAATGGTCACGCCATAGCTGTCTCTTATTCTGTTTCCATTCTCATACTTTACTCCGCCGTTCTCGGTATCATAAACAGGCTTGCCTGTAGAGGGATCGAAGTACATGAGGTTTCCCTGCTCATCGTACTGATACTCATACTTATACTTGCGGAAAAGTATCTGCTTGAAACGGATGTAGTTATCCTTATAATAACCGTCCCTTACAACGTCGCCGATAAGCTCACCGTCTCCGTAAAGATAGTTCATAAGATACTCGTATTTCGCCTCTATAACATAGCAACGGCGGAGAGCCTCTGCATCAACGCCCAGCTTTTTGATGGATGCGCTGAAGTCATCCTCACTTCCCTTGCCATCGTACTCGATGTAGAACTGAACCTCTTCTTCAATTTCCTCAAGCTTGCTCTTGGGAAGGGTCAAGCCCTCCTGCTCGAATATAACGAGAGCTGCCAAGTAGTATTTGCATCTTTCAAGAACGTACTCGTTGTAAAACTCCTCGTAGGTTCTTCCGTCACCCTCAATAACGGTGCTCCAGAAATCGGGATCGGTAACCTTTTGCTGATTTCTCGAAAGACTGCCCTTTACTCTCGACATCATAAATTCGTAAAAGAAGAGCGGAAGCTCGATTCCATCACACTCAAATATAGGAGATGTGTCTGCCGACGTCTCTCTTTCCTGCTCCGAGCAAGCTGAAAACAAGGATATGCAAGTGCAAAGCACCAGAGCAACTGCGGCAAATCTTACCGCCGCCCATTTAAAATTAGATCTTTTCATTTTATGTTCCTTATTTTTTATCAATACAGAGTATTTACCTCTACGTCAGCTATGGTAGGCGCCGCCGCCATAGCATCCACGTTAATTACCACCGCAGACTCATACTGCTTACATTCTTCATCAAAAATGCCTGCAATAAGATTGAGATAGAAGTCACTGAAGGTATCATTGTGCTTTTCATCGTTGTAAGCACCCTTCTCCATCTCGTACTTGCATACGATGTGGAAGCCGTATTCCGACTGAACCACAAAGCAATCTCCAAGATCGCCTTTCTTTATCCCCTCTGAAATATCATCGAGATAACCGAGAGACGAATCGATAGAGCCGTAATAATCTGCTACTGAATAGAGATACATAGTCTCTCCGTCGCCTTCTCCCTCACCGTATATTTCGGCATGCTCTATAAACAGGTCGATGTCTCCATCGCACGCCTCAAGATACGCACTGGCCTTTTTTGCGACCTCTTCTATTTCAGCGGCAGTCATTTTTTTTATCTTTTTGATAACATTGCCCTGCTCGTCTCTTTTGATTTTATTGTCATCATCTCTTTCGACCTCATAGCCTACAACACCTTTTTCGGTATCGTATGCTATCTTGCCGTCAGAGGTATAATATACCTGATTTCCAAATTCATCAACTATCACTTCGCCGTAAACGTTATTTTTGCTAACACCGTTTACCTTGTCATATGCAATAGCGGTATATTTTTCATCGGTGTAATACACTTGCTTGTTATCCTTATCAAGCTGGTTAATATAGGAATAGGTTGCAAGGAATATTTGTGAAAAGGCTACGTAATTTTCGTGGAAATAACCTTCCTTAACACTTTCCTCAAGCTTCTCGCCCTTATCTCCGTAAAGATGATCCTTAAGCATATCGATCTTGGTTTCAAGTATCAGAAGGTCGCGGAGAATATCATAATTTGCACCGAATTTTGCAAGCTTGGAATTCAGCTCGCTTTTAGACCCCGCCTGCTTAACGTATGCATCCATCAGCTTATCGACCATTTCGATTCGATCGTCTGTAAGAATAAGACCGTTGCGGTCGAAAAGGTAGTCGGCTATAATATAGCGGCTTGCCTGCTCCTGCACGCTTGCGGTGAAGTAATCATCATAGTTCGTACCATCGGTGCTTATGATGGTTCTCCAGAACTTTTCGCTCGTTACATCGTATCCATAGCTATAGAGTGTTCCCTTCATTCTGCTAAGGAGGAGCTGATAAGTGTTGACGCTCATTCCCTTGTCGGCAATGGTCATCACAGCTTCCCCCTCGGATGAGCAGGAGGCAAAAGCCGACATCATAAGGCAGACTGCCAATACCAACACGATTATTTTAACAAATTTTTTCATTAATTTTTATCCTTTCGGAAACATCCGATAAAATCATATCCTTTATTATACAACATAATTATTCGGAATCTTTTTCCTCATTTTGTATATTTTCAAGATATTTTTCAAACATTTTGTGAACGAGCACGAGAGAATTCTCTCCACTCTTCAGCTTGAGCACTCCAAAGCTCTCGCCGGAACCCATAGAAACGCGCAGTCTGCCACCGGTTACAAATGCAAGCTCGCGGTAAACCTCCATATCGGGTTTTGCTTGGTAAAATCTTATTTCTCCGTTCATTTCGGTGATCTGTCGAAGCCCCATATCCTCCGCCATAGCGCGAATAAGTGCTATGCGCAAAAGATTGTCCACCGAGTCGGGCATCTCACCGAAGCGGTCGAGAAGCTCGTCGGCAATATCGTCGGCATCGTACTGATTACGGATAAGCGCAATTCTCTTATAGAGCGTCATTCTTTGAGCAGGATAGCGGACGTATTTTTCGGGAATGTGAGCGCTATGCGCAAAGCTTACCACACACTCGCTTCTCTCCTTGACTACCTCTCCCTTTTCTTCAAGCACCGCATCGTTGAGGAGCTTGATATAGAGGTCATAACCGATAGCCTCTAAGTGACCGTGCTGCTCTGCACCGAGAATGTTGCCCGCGCCGCGTATCTCCATATCACGAAGCGCGATTCTGAATCCCGCGCCAAACTCGGCATATTCCTTGATAGCCTCAAGTCGCTTTTGTGCTACCTCGGAGATGTTTCTGTTCTTGGGATACGTGAAATAAGCGTAAGCTCGGCGGGAGGATCTACCAACGCGTCCTCTGAGCTGATGGAGCTGGGAGAGCCCAAGTCTGTTGGCGCAATCGGCGATAAGGGTGTTGGCGTTGGGCACGTCGATACCCGTTTCTATAATTGTAGTGCAAACAAGCACGTCTATCTCACCCGAAAGCATTCTGCTCCAAATGTCCTCAAGCTCCTCCTTATCCATCTTTCCGTGAGCAACCGTAACCCTCGCCTCGGGGATCTCTGCGGAAATATGCGCCGCAACACTGTCGATAGTCTCAACGAAATTGTGGATATAAAAGATCTGACCGCCTCGGCGAAGCTCTCGGCGAATAGCCTCGAATATTATAAGCTCGTCATATTCAAGAACGTAGGTCTGAACCGGCAAACGGTCTCCGGGCGCTTCATCAAGAAGCGAAATATCACGGATTCCGCCCATAGCCATATTCAAGGTTCTGGGGATAGGAGTTGCAGAGAGAGTCAGCACGTCTATGTTGCCGCCTATCTGCTTGAGCTTTTCCTTTTGCGCAACACCGAATCTCTGCTCCTCATCAACGATAAGGAGACCAAGATCGTGGAATTTAACATCCTTACCAAGCAGCTTGTGAGTACCGATTATAATATCGGTGTCTCCTCTTTCAAGTCGGCGCAAGGATTGCTCCACCTGCTTGGGAGTGCGAAATCGGGAGATCATATCAATGTTTACGGCAAAGTTTCGCAGACGGCTCTGTGCAGTCTGGAAATGCTGAAGAGCGAGAATGGTTGTAGGCACCAAAATCGCCACCTGCTTGCCCGAAAGCACTGCCTTATATGCGGCGCGGAGCGCCACCTCGGTCTTGCCGTAGCCAACGTCACCGCAAAGCAAACGATCCATAGGCGTGCTTCGCATCATATCCTGCTTGATGTCGGCAATAGCATCAAGCTGGCAGTCGGTTTCATCGTAGTCGAATGACTCCTCAAAGCTTCTCTGCATATCATCATCGGCAACAAAAGAAAATCCGGGACGGCGTGCTCTTTCGGCGTAAAGCTTGATAAGATCCTTCGCCATCTCGCGTACCGCACCCTTGGCTCTGGACGTTGCCTTTTTCCACTGCTCACCGCCCATTTTTGAGAGCTTGACCATACCATCGTCCGAATGTGCGCCTATATATTTTGATACAAGATCAAGCTTTTCCACGGGCATACAAAGTCTATCCGAGCCCGCATATTGAATGTTGATATAATCACGGCTCACGCCGTCAATTTTTATAGTTTCTATACCGAGATAACGACCGATACCGTAGGTCTCGTGTACTACTATATCGCCTGCTTCAAGCTCGGCATATGAGAGAATAGCCTTTGCATCGTCTCGCTTTTTGCTCCTTCTCTTTTTTTGTCCCGAGGTGTGGAGTCCACCTGCAGAGCGACCTCCCTCGGTTGAAATGACCGCTATTCTTGGAGTTACCATCTCGTAGCCGCAAACAGACTTTTTCCAGGTGATATATACCACCTTTTCAGAAAGTCCCGCAACATCCTCAACCTCTCCCGCCACAAGCACCGTGCTAAAATCCGTGTCGCGTAGAATGTCGGAAAGGTTTTTCGCGGCAGTTTCATTTTCGGTCATAATTATGACCTTATATCCGCCTCTTTGGTAGGAAATCAGATCCTCACAAAGCAAATTAAGATTTTCGGTGTAGGAAACGGGCTGACGGGTTCTAAAGCCGAACATTCCCGAAAGTCGCTTGCCCGAAAGTCCGCCCGAGAGCGAGTTGAGATGAACTGTTACATTGTTATCGCAGAAAAACTCAAGAGCCTCGGCACTCTTTGAATATTCGGCGTATTTTGCCGATATGGTGCCGCCCTCCATGAGCTCCTTTATAGTTTCGTTTTCGTGCCATTTTTCTGCCTTCAGGCGATCGTTTACGGAACTTGTGGAGCGGATGATCACAAGTGATTTTTCATCAAAATAATCAAGCAGAGAGCATCTTTGGGGATAAACGAGAACAGAATATTTGTCCAAAAATCCCACGTCGGCAAGATCTCCCGAAAGAGCGGCAAGCTCGCGGGTCAGTGCCTCGCAAACCTTTTCATCACTTGACTTTTTATATCTTTCGCGTATTGCCTTTTCAATCTCGGCTCTCTCGCTATCTCCCACCAGCATCTCTCTTGCAGGGGCAAAGCTTGCTACCTCTACGTTTTGTGTGAGTCGCTGGCTGTCGGGGTCAAAGATACCCATACGGTCGATCTCATCGTCAAAAAACTCGATTCGCAAAGGGTAACTTCCAACTCTTACTTCTCCGTCAGCACACTCGAAGCTACCATTTGGAGGATACACGTCAACGATGCCTCCGCGCAGGGCAAACTGACCCGACACCTCGACCATATCTACGCGCGAATATCCCGCCGCCACAAGTTTTTTGGCAAGATCGGCAGGCTCTATACGAGTGTCAAAATCAATACTGATCATTCTCTCTTTAAGTGTTGCAGGAGGAATGGTATAGCCCAAGGCTACGTCGGGAGTGGTGATAACCACATCAAGCTCGCCTGAAAGCAATCCTGACAAGACTTTAAGCCTCTCGTGCTCAAACTCATGGGAGGCGGTAATATTATAAAACGTAAGGTCACGGGCAACGAAGAACGCCGCGTTCAGTCCAAACTGTTCAAGATCACGGCGAAGTCTCTGACATTCCTTCTCCTCGGAACATATGATAAGCGCCGCGCCCGCTCTCTTCTCTTTGGTATCTTCAAGAAGAGATACAGTCAAAACATCGGACGAGCCTCCCGAAAGTCCGCTTGCCAAAATAGGCAACGACTTCCCGCGAAAGCATTTTTCCACGGTTTCAAGGAGCTGTGTGTACTCCCTGTCCTCGCGTATTGGTGTTGTTAAAATATTGGGCATAATTACTTCTTTCCGTTACAGATCTGCATAGCGCCGTCGGTGTCACCTGCAAGTATCTTTTCAAGACCCTCGTAAGAGGTCGCAAAGCACTCAAAAATCGCCTTTTTGTCCTCCTCGGAGAAATTACCAAGCACCCAATCCGCCATATCGTAATCGGGGTGAGGCTTTTTGCCTACGCCAAAGCGGATTCTGGGGAAGTTGTCGCTGGAAGTAAGAGTTATAATAGAACGAAGACCCTTTTGACCGCCGTCACTTCCGTTCTTGCGCACTCTCATACGTCCAACGTCAAGATTTACGTCGTCAGAAAGCACAACAACGTTCTCAATCGGGATCTTATAGAAGGACATAGCCTCTTTAACTGCCTCGCCCGACAGATTCATAAAGGTCTGGGGCTTCATCAAAAGCACGCGCTTGCCTGCGATGGTCGCCTCGCCCACAAGAGCCTTGAACTTGGACTTATTTACGGTTGCTCCGCACTTCTGAGCGATATAATCCATCGCCAGAAAGCCCGCGTTGTGTCGGGTGTAAAAATACTTGTCGCCAGGGTTTCCGAGACCGACTACAAGGTGGGTTATGGGGGATAGAGCCTTGTCATCGCGCTCCTTTTCTATCTTTTTAAAAATATCGAATATGTTGGACATTTCTTTCTTCCTTTCAACGCCGAAAATCGCCGATTTTTACACGATGGGGGGGTATAATCCTCCAAATCACGAAAACCGGCTCAAATATCAACTTTCACTAAATTATACTATAAAAAATTGAATTTGTCAAATCTTTTTGTCACAATATATAATCGTTCATAAAATGTTTACATCTGCGGTTAATTCTTTTTTTCGTCAAACTATTCCAAAATCGTGAAATATATGGTATAATATACGTTGCGAAACCAAAACCCCCTATTTTTGCGCGGACAAGCTCCGCGTAGGATGTTTTGCGGCATTTTGGTTAGTATCTCATTATCGATCGTAAAATTTTTCGAAACAAGGCGTATCGGAAAAAGCAAGACGAAGGCGTAGTTCCCTACGTCGAGTCGCTTTTGAGGAACAACGAAGTATCGGGAAATTTTAAAATCGATGAAATAATCACGTCACTATCGATTGTAAAATTTTTCGAGACAAGGCGTACCGGAAAAAGCAAGACGAAGGCGTAGTTCCCTACGTCGAGTCGCTTTTGAGGAACAACGAAGTATCGGGAAATTTTAAAATCGATGAAATAGTTTAAAAATTTTTTATATATGGAGGACAAATCCAATGGCAAAGAAGTATTGTTACCTCTTTACTGAAGGTAATGCAAACATGCGTGAGATCCTCGGCGGTAAGGGTGCGAACCTCGCAGAGATGACCAACATCGGTCTCCCCGTTCCCCAGGGCTTCACCATCTCCACTGAGGCTTGCACTCAGTACTACGAGGATGGCAGACAGATCAACGATGGCATCATGGCTGAGATCATGGAGTACATCGTAAAGATGGAAGAGGTTACCGGCAAGAAGTTCGGT
>JAZOMF010000068.1:0-2341 GCA_045653805.1 Eubacteriales bacterium | reverse complement strand
CGCCAGATAAATTACAAAAATTAGACTCATTTTGAGTTTAATCATATACGGAGAGATATCGAAGTGGTCATAACGGGGCTGACTCGAAATCAGTTTGTGCGCAAGCACACGAGGGTTCGAATCCCTCTCTCTCCGCCAACAAAAAAGGAACTTTGGTCTACCAAAAGTTCCTTTTTTGTTTATCCAAGCCGCAGGCTTGGTATATCATCGCCGCACGAAGTGCGGTGCATATCATCAGCCCCTGCGGGGCTGTATCTCATCACGCGCCAGCGTGCATCCTCCTGCAGCTTGATGATATACAATGCTTCGCATTGATGATATACCGCAACAAGTTGCGGATGATATACAAGGCTTACGCCTTGATTTATTTACGAAAGTGTGATATAATAAACTCACCGATAAATAAGAATTTGACGAGGAGATTGTTCCAATGAAAAGATACCCCATTACAGAAAAAGATAAAGAACTTATAGAAATTGGCTTGCAAGTTTTAGCCAAAAATTTTGATGACGGTGTATATAACCACACTGTTGGGTGTGCGGTTTTGTGTAAGAACGGAAATATCTATAAAGGCGTAAATTGTGACGGCATCCACGGTTCTTGTGCCGAATACATTACAATCGGCATTGCAATTTCAAATGGGGAACGAGAATTTGATACAATCGTTGCAGTTCATGAGAAGCATATTAACTGTGTTATTCCTCCCTGCGGAAACTGCAGACAAATGTTGTTTGAGTATTGTCCCGATATAAAAGTAATTGTCAATGATGAAAATGGAAAACTTATCAAGGTTACGGCAAGAGATTTACTGCCGTTTGCCTGGGAACCTGTAATTTGCTAAATTCCAATTTGTCGAGCAGCTTTCCTGTGTACTTTTAGTCGTTCTTACCACACTTTACACACCTTTTAGTCGCTCTTTCGCATAAACAAAGCACATCGCACTCGCGGTGTGTTTTTGTTTATATCGTCGAGTGAGGGTACAGAGAAATCTTACTCCAAATTTGCTTGCGGATTTGTGAAAAGGTTCTGAATTCCGTCCTTATATTCTTGGTTTTAACTGTTAATGAAAAAAAGTTTCTAAAATCTATTGAAATGCGGCAAAAAAAGTGATATACTTAACTAAAATATCCTTTGATGAAAGGGAAAAGCATGAAAACAAGAATTGGAATATTCGGATACGGAAATCTCGGACGGGGCGTTGAAAACGCCATCAAGCAGAACGAGGATATGACCCTTGTGGCGGTATTTACCCGCCGCGACCCCTCCGCGCTTAAAATTGCCACTGAGGGAGCAAAGGTCTGCTCCGCCTCCGAGGTTGAAAACTATAAAGACGACATTGACGTTATGATAATCTGCGGTGGAAGTGCAACCGACCTGCCCACGCAGACCCCTGCACTTGCAAAGCACTTCAACGTAGTTGATAGCTTTGATACTCACGCGCGAATTCCCGAGCATTTTGCTCGCGTTGACGAGGCGGCGAAGATCGGCGGCAAGGTTGGTATGATCTCGGTTGGTTGGGACCCCGGTATGTTCTCGGTGAACAGACTTATGGCAGGCGCACTCCTCCCCGACGGCAAGGACTACACATTTTGGGGCAAGGGCGTGAGCCAGGGTCACTCGGATGCTATCCGCAGAGTTGAGGGAGTGAAAGACGGCAAGCAGTACACCATTCCTGTAGACGAGGCTCTCGAGGCGGTGAGAAGCGGTTCTAATCCCGAACTTACCACCAGACAAAAGCACACAAGAGAGTGCTTTGTGGTTGCAGAAGAGGGAGCGGATAAGGCTCGAATCGAAAAGGAAATTTGCGAAATGCCCAACTATTTCGCTGACTACGATACCACCGTTCATTTCATCACCATGGAGGAGCTGAAGAGAGATCATAGCGGCATCCCCCACGGCGGTTTTGTTATAAGATCGGGCAAGACCGGAGCAAACCTTGAGCATAATCACATTATCGAATATAGCCTCAAGCTGGATTCCAACCCCGAGTTTACCGCATCGGTCATCGTAGCATATGCGAGGGCGGTGGCAAGAATGGCAAAGGAAGGCATGACGGGTTGTAAGACTGTATTTGACGTTCCCCCTGCATTTCTTTCTCCCAAGAGCTATGGTGAGCTGATAGCAACTCTGCTTTAATTTGCAAAATATAAAAAATTGATTGAAAAGGGGAGAAGTCTCCCCTTTTCGTTTGCTAAATTGATGTTTATCGGGGAGATAAACGAATGTAGGGCGGGGGCTTGCTCCCGCCGTTGGGAACGATTTGAAACCAATGTCTGCGGGACGTCGAGGGCGCCGTCCCCTACGAATTTGAAATCGTTCAAACCCCTTCTACGGTAAACAA
>JAZOMF010000067.1:0-16533 GCA_045653805.1 Eubacteriales bacterium | reverse complement strand
AAACGAGTACTTTAGTTACTCTCTGGCTTGCGGTAACATTCTGAATGTTTCTTTCAGACATTACTCTTGTAGTTGAACTGTTTGCCATTATACTTCCCTCCTTATCAGAAATGTGTCTTCTTCTTGCTGACATAAAGGTTTATCATAGTAACGACAAAGATTATGCCAAACAGAATAAGAGCTGCGGCGGATGCACGTCCCTCATGCTTTGCAAGAGAGTCGTAAATGTATCCGTCCACTTGAGATAGTATACTGTCTGGAAGTTTGTAATGGTGAAAAGCTCACCGGGGATCATCATGGTTGCCAGGAGAAGTCCGAACAAGGCATCTCTGCCCTTGAACTCAAGACGTGCAAACGCGAAAGCGGAAAGCACTGTGATTATCAGAGAGAGAATTGTGGAAACTACACCGACGTATACGGTGTTGAGAAATAGTCTGCCCAGATTAGCCTGGGAGAATGCTTCAAGATAGTTTCCAAACATCAGAACCTTGGGGAACAGGGTAGGAACCGACAGCTTGTACTCATCGAGAGTCTTAAGGGAGGAGATGATCATCCAATAGAAGGGGAAGAGTACGATGATGGCAATAAGGATAAGGAAAGCATAGATAACGATGTTTCCAAATACCTTTCCCACCTTTGCGTTGCGACGAACCTTGTTAAGATCTTTGGATTGCATTACGCGGACGTTGGTATTTTCAGATGCCTCATTTTGAGCAGAGGCAACGTTTTTTATTTTTTTAGACATGTTGACCTCCTGCTTAGAAATGAGTTTTCTTTTTACTTACGTAAAGGTTTATCATTGTTACTACAAATATGATACCAAACAGTATGAGAGCAGCAGCGGAAGGTATTCCCAATTGTCCGGGATCTTTAGCGTTTGTGCCAATATATCTGTAGATAAATCCTACCATGGTATCAAGCTGTCTGGGAGCGCCAGTAGGACCCATGTCGTCACCGAGGATACCTACGATGGAGGAATATTCCTTAAATCCGCCGATAAATCCGGTGATAACAACGTATGCTATCATGGGGGAGAGGAGCGGAACGGTGATCTTGGAGAATACTCTCCACTTGGGTGTGCTGTCGATCTTAGCAGCATCGTAATACTGCTTGTTTACGCTCTGGAGACCGCCAAGAAGAATGAGTATCTTGAAGGGGAGCGCGTTCCATATAATATAGAAGGCAACAACGAAAAGATTTGCCCATTGGCTGGAGCCCTCGTTGATCCAGTTGATAGGAGCTACTCCAAAAATTCCGAGAATGTTGTTGATGATACCTGCGGACTGGATGATCTCGTTTTCTCCGCCGAAAGCTGTACCCACCATGTTGAACATTGCCGCGAATACCATACCGATAGCAATGGAGTTGGTTACGTAGGGGAGGAAGTAGATGGTCTGAAGGAATCTGGAGAGGAATTTGATGGAATTGAGGCACACAGCGATAAGAAGTGCCAGAATGGTGGATACAGGAACTGTTATAACACAAAGAACGATGGTGTTAAAAAGACAGGTCTTGAATCCCGAATAAGAAATGACCTTTGTGAAGTTGTCAATTCCCCAAGAGAACTGAGCACCTCCGATAGCCTCTATCATATTGTATCCGTTTTGGAAAGATATAAGCACCGTGTTTACGATAGGATAACCGGTGAATATGATGAGAAGGATGATACAAGGCAGGAGATATACCCAGCCCTTCCACTTGTCATACTTTATCTTTGTCTGGAATTTTCTAATGCCGGCTGTGATCTTATCAATAGCAAGAGTGAATTTTGAAACTCTCATGATCTCACACCTCGAAATAGATTCTTTGCTCGGTTTCCTTATTGAAGATGAATACCTTGTGAGGCTTAAGAGAGAAGCTTACAGTAGCGGCACCGAGATTGAGCTGGTTGTCGGCATCAATGATGGAACGAACCTGAGGATTGAGAGAAGCAGAGTGCTTGGAAACTACGCTAACGTCACGTCCCATAACCTCAACGTTCTTCATTTCGCATACGAGAGGACCGTCATTATCAAGCACAAATCCCTCGGGACGAATACCGATGTAAACGTCCTGGTTTTCAATGCCGGGTACGCTAAGAACAGCAGTGTCACCAATGTAAAGCTTACCGCCTACGACAGAGCCCTCGAATACGTTGATGGGGGGAGTTCCCAAGAACTTAGCAACGAAGAGGTTGATAGGATCATCGTAAACCTCCTGAGGCTTACCGATCTGCTGAACGACACCGAGCTTCATAACAACGATAAGGTCGGAGATGCTCATAGCCTCCTCCTGGTCGTGGGTTACGAAGATAGTTGTAATGTTTGTTTCGCGCTGAATTCTGCGGATCTCCTCACGGGTCTGCAAACGAAGGCGTGCATCCAAGTTGGAAAGAGGCTCGTCCAAAAGAAGAACGCGGGGCATCTTAACAAGCGCACGGGCAATAGCTACACGCTGCTGCTGACCACCCGAAAGCTCGCTGGGCTTTCTTTCGAGAAGCTCATCGATCTGAACCAGCTTAGCGGCATAAACTGCACGCTCCAGCATTTCGTTCTTGGTGAGTCTGTCCTTACCCCTGAGGTTCTCAAGAGGGAACATGATGTTCTGTTTGACCGTCATGTGGGGGTAGAGCGCGTAGTTCTGGAACACCAGACCAACGCCGCGGTTTTCGGCAGACAACTCGGTCACGTCATCTTCTCCGAAGAAGATCTTTCCACCGCTGGGCTTCTGCAAGCCACTGATCATGTAAAGGGTCGTACTTTTTCCGCATCCGGAGGGACCAAGCAAGCCAACCAGCTTACCGTCCGGGATCTCAAAGGTAAAATCATTTACCGCTACGACCTCTCCACCGACCTTTTTGTTCCTTGAGGGAAAGATCTTGGTGAGATTTTGCAAAACGACTTTCATAAAATCTTCCTTCCTAAAGAGTTTTTATATAAATTTTAATTTATACCAAAAGTGATCAAATTATTTGTATTCGGCTTTTTCTGCAGCCTCGGCGTGAACTCTTTCCTTATATTCCAGGAGCGCTTCAGGGGAGTCGAATATCATCTGGCTGGCGTAATCAACAACGACCGTGCCTGCGATCATATCGTGAATGGGAGTTTTAAGCTGAGTGAATAGAATAAGCGCTACCTGAAGCATTCCCAAAACCATAAGACCTACGAGACAAGCCAGAGGCATTACATCAAACAAGATCAAAAGAATAAGGAATACGGGAATCATTGTTTCAAGCGTGAACTTGCCGAGAATGGAGCGAACAAAGAGCTGGAAAACGCTGATCCGAACTCCGTCCACTCGCATAACACCCGTGCCGAATATCTTTTTGCCAAGAGTTCGACCGTGCTGGAAGCAAAGGGGAATTACGAATTCGAATATGATTATCGGGATCAAAGCACTGAACACTATAACGATAAGGGTAATGTTAACTATCTTAACGTCCAGTTGGTTTACCACGTCGTCAGAAGCAAACTCCGCATAAGCATCGTTTATTTTTTGCTTTTCCTCTTCGGTAAGCTTTTCGTAGTCCTCGGCAGACATGTCGAATACTACGCCATGCTTAACTTCATATTCTTGGCGAAGCTTATCTCGCTGCTCTATAGTACCGTCATAGTCGAGCACGGTGGAAAGCAAATAAGCAATTCCGACGGCTACGGTTATAACCAGAATTGCATCAAACATAAAAGCGGAAATGCGTTTCCACAAATTCGCTTTTTGAACGTCATTTATCATAAACAGGGAATCCTTTCATACACTTGATCACAAATCTACACATACCTATTATAATTATATCATCGCCAAAACATAAATTCAAGTGGAAAACTGTTTTTTGGACAAATTGCGCTTATTTTCGGCGTTTTGACGAATTGTATTTTGCCTGAATTTGAAAAATGTTTACACATACTTTACACATTTCCAAATGTGGACATTTTGAACGCGAATTTGTGTGAAAGTTAGCGCAAAACAAGACAATTTGGGAAGATTTGCTTGGGACAACATTTCGTCAAATGAAACAAAAAACGGACGATCAAGTCCGTTTTTGAAGATGTCGTTATTTTGTTTTGTAATTTTTGTCTATTGACTGCTTCCAACAACTATGACACATAGCTATGTAAGAGTCATTTCCACCGATAAGCACCTGACCGCCCTCGGTAAGCACGTTGCCTTTGTCGTCGATACGGGCATTTACAATAGCTTTTTTCCCGCAAGAGCAAACGGTTTTTATCTCTGAAACCGAGTCAGCGACCTCAAAAAGTCGTCGGCTGCCTTCAAAAAGATGGGTAAGGAAGTCGGTTCTTAAACCATAGCAAAAAACGGGAATTTCATATACATCTACGATTCTGCGAAGCTGATCCACCTGCTCGGCAGTGAAGAACTGGCACTCGTCTGCGATTATAGCGTGGTAAAAACGGTCTTTATCAAATTCGGCAAAAAGATCGGTTTCACGGCTTGCAGCGTAAGCCTCTTTCTCAAGACCTATTCTTGAGCGTATGATGTTTGCGCCATCGCGATCATCAAGAGCGGGCTTTATAAGCCAGACCTTCATTCCGCGTTCCTCATAGTTAAACTTGGTGATAAGTGCATTAGCGGTCTTGGAGGAGCCCATTGCTCCGTATCTAAAATACATTTTTGCCATTTTGAATTCCTTTATACCTTTGTATCAATTTTGAAGTGTGTTTTTTAGTATAACATGAATATCGGACAAAATCAAGATTGAAGATGGAAAATTTAAAAATATTTTTCAAATGATGCTTTTTATTTGATTATTTCAATAAAAATCAGCTTGCATTATTGCTGCAAGCCGATTTATAAAAATTCAATTTTTATATCCCGAATGTTCCCGTGACGGGGTCAAGGAAGATGCCGATTTGGGGTGTTATAAAGGTAAATACCACGAATAAAAGTGCAATGGTTGAGAGTAATACGATCGATATTTTTGGTGACCTGCAAACCAGCCTGTTCTCATTGAAAAGCCTTGTTTCATAAAGAAATGTAACCGCTGCGGAAACAAAGAAAATGGTGATGTTCAGCCAATCGGGTGACTTACCGACGGCACCGTTGTAGGTGTAAAAGAGGATAGGAATAAGGGAAAGCCCCAATAGCATTCCTCGGAGCTTTACACACCAGAAATCTTTACGTTTTTTGAAGAAAAAGCTCTGCACCACGGCAAAAATAAGCATTGGCCAAAAGAGTAGCTTCATATGCTCCCAAGTAGATTCGTTGACCCCCGAAAAGGGTGCTACCCATATAGCTTCACCAAGCCAATCGTATAAAAAATGCAATATAGTGCCGCCAAATGCCGTCACTGCAAATCCTAAAAATTGCCATAACCCAATCGATCGTTTCATAAGCATCACCTTCAATAGTTTTTAAGATAATATGCGAACTTACCGTTATTTTATGCGTGAATGTTGCAAATTATTTAGTATATTTCGATTTATTACTTGATATTTAAATGAAGGAGACTTACTTTAGATAATATTTGTGAGGTGATTGCTACTGACACCAAAAAGAGCAGGGCTTATGATGAATATGCGTCTGATTATGAGAAACTTGGTGATTAAATTACATCAAATTGATAATCAAAAATATTTTGAAAAAATTAGAAATATTTTTAAAAAAGCTATTGACAAAGCGATTGCTTTGTGATATAATAGTCAAGTCGTCAAGAGATGACACGAAAAATCATAGGTTTCTGGGTGTGGCGCAGCTGGTAGCGCGCTACCTTGGGGTGGTAGAGGCCGCAAGTTCAAGTCTTGTCACTCAGACCAAATAAAGCCGTTGGGCATTAGCCCGACGGCTTTATTTTTGTTTAAATGCAGGCATTGAATTTCGCGGTTGATACCACGCCCTGCGCGGAGCGCAGAGGGGTGGTCGGGGGTTCCCCGATGCGAGCTTGCCGAGCTTTGGGGGTTCCACGGTTGTGTGCCGCAAGTTCAGGTCGTATCGGCGAAGCCGATGAGGTCACATCAGACCAGAAAAAGACGAATAGACCTTGGTCTATTCGGCTTTTTCTTATTTGAACGATAGGCGTGAATTTGTGCTCCGATAGCTCCTCCGCGCCGTAAGGCGCAGGGTGGTAGGGCGAGCAAGCAAAAAGGCTCCGGTGGAGCGTTTTTGCGATGCGAGACTGCCCAAAGCAAGGAGTAGCGCAAGCGAGTTTACCGAGCGTGGAGCTACGACTATGCGACGGCAGCGGGGCAACGCAAGTTCAAGTCGCGAGTGATTCCACGGTTGTGTGCCGCAAGTTCAGGTCGTATCGGCGAAGCCGATAAGGTGACGTCACAATAGCAAAAGCCGAACAAACTGATGTTTGTTCGGCTTTTGCTATTCTAAGTAATAGTATTGGAATTTGTGTTCCAATAGCTCACCCGCGCCGATAGGCGC
Organism: Eubacteriales bacterium; assembly: GCA_045653805.1. Taxonomy (GTDB): domain Bacteria; phylum Bacillota; class Clostridia; order Oscillospirales; family CAG-272; genus SVTX01. The sequence continues at coordinate 10,167 of JAZOMF010000067.1, read as the reverse complement.
AGAATACTTTAACGTTACGCAGCCAAAGGCATAGGGTAACATTTGAGCTTTAGGCCTCGGCCACTCTTACATTTTACACCCCCCTCTCGCGTTTGCAAGAGGGGGGTGTATCCACGAGAAAAGCCCGTGGGATTTTGTTTTAAAGCTTAAGACAGAATATTAGTTTGCCTTTGTGACACCGGTAAGAAGGAAGATGGAAATGTAGTTAACTTCACCGGTCTCCTCGTCTTCAACGATAAACGCAAACTCAATATCTCCTGTAACACCGATATCATATCCCTCGATGTTGTTGAGGTTTACGTTTCCTTTGAACAGGTATGCTTCCTCATAATTTCCTTCTCCAAGGTTTGCATTCAGAGCATTAACGATACCGCTATCTGTGGTAACAGTCCATACCCACGCCGTTTCAAAATTGCTGTACCAGCCGCCGGTTTCATTGTTAGCACCGAGAACAGTGCCGTCCTCGCCTATAACTCTGTAAGCAATACCGGTTGACTTGCCATTAAATGCGCCCCAACCGTTGAAGTAGATGTATCCGTAGCCACCATCTACCAGTTTATCGTTTCTGGTAGCGTTGAATCCGGCGTCTACGTATGCTTGATAGTTTGCGTGGTTTTCATCGAATACGAAAAGATCGCCGTGAGCTGCATCCTCGGTCAACTTTTGTCTGTTAGCATAACCGATGTTAACGTGCATTACACAGAGAGAAGGAATCTCTTCGGTGAAGCTGTGGCTCGCATCGTTTGCGCAGGTGTGGGTCTGTTCGCCCTTCTCATAGAAAGTAGGTTCTTTGGTTACAGTAGTCGTATAAGCGTGTCCTAATGCATCAACTATCTCCTGAGCGACGAGAACCTTCTCACAGGTACCACACTGGCTACCCTCGGAAAGACCTACTGAATCACAAGTGGGAGCTATACCTGCGACAACTACTGCATTGTGTCCGGTTGCAGGAACTTCTTCCTGAGCGGTGAGAACCTTCTCACAGGTACCACAGTGGCTACCCTCGGTAAGACCGGTTTCTTCACAAGTGGGAGCTACAGCCGCGTCAACTACTGCCTCGTGGCCGGTTGCAGGAACTTCTTCCTGAGCGGTGAGAACCTTGTCACAAGTAGCACAGTGGCTACCCTCGGTAAGACCGGTTGCTTCACAAGTGGGAGCTACAGCCGCGTCAACTACTGCCTCGTGTCCGGTTGCAGGAACTTCTTCCTGAGCGGTGAGAACCTCGCCACACTTAGCACAGTGGCTACCCTCGGTAAGACCGGTTGCTTCGCAAGTGGGAGCTACAGCCGCGTCAACTACTGCCTCGTGGGTGCACTCGGCCTCTACGTCTGTCTCATTACATGCGAAGAGCGAGAAGGCCAATACTACCATAAGAGCAACGAGAAGAAATCTCAATAAATGGTTGATCTTCATAATCAATCCTCCTAAAAATTTGTTAGCGCAGTAAACCACAGTTCCCACGCTGTACCTGCATTATATCATATGTATTTGAAAAAATCAATACAAAAATGAATATTCACCTGTTTTTCTACGATTTGTACTATTTTGACCCCTCATTATTGTACACTTTGCTACCGATTTTCCTTTACTATCCCTTCTTGCCTCTTCATTCTTGCCTATTCACCCTTATCTTTTCACCTACAGTATGTGTTCCGATAGCCTACCGCGCGAAAGGCGCAGGGTAGTAGGCGAACAAGCAAAAAGGCAATGTCTATGCGGATTTTCCTGTTTTTTGACGGCGGTCTTGAATTCGTTTTCTTTATGTATCATATTAAATTAGCCAACCATACAATAAAATTTGATAAAAATTCCGGCAAAGCTCCGCCGCTGCATATTTCAAGTGAGCGGATAGGGTTATCGGTCACGCTTATAAGCATCATTCGGCAGGTGGGATCGGTGTCCTTTTTTCTGCCGTAGCGCAGGGAAAAAAAGAGGTTGATAATTCCATAGATCAGCTTCATTATAAGTGAGCTTTCCTTCATTTCGAAGATGGTTGAGTTTCTGTCAAAGCTTCCTTTTTTTATTTTATGTGATTCCAATACGGATCTGCCCAAGATCGTCTCAAAATCAGTTTTTGAGGGGATTGACGAAAGTGAATAGTACAAGGAGGATGGAGACATAGGATCCTTGATTGTGTCGCCTGAAATTTCGAGGCTGCATATAAGACGAATATCCTCGCTTGAAGAGCCGATCTCAATTCCGTATATTCCTCCCTCGACCACCCAATCATCATGCCATACGGAAAAGCTACGGTTGTCTAAGGTAAATGTAACGGTAGCGCTCTGACCTGCCTCAAGTTCTATTCTCTCAAAGCCTTTAAGCTCTTTTGCGGGTCTAAATGTGCCGCTTGATGGAGGAGTGACGTAGAGCTGTATCACTTCTGCACCGTGACAGTTGCCGATGTTTTTAACTGTGACGGTTACATAAGTGTCACTGACTTTTAAGTCGCTATATTCAAAATTTGTATACGATAGACCAAATCCAAAGGGATAGCGAACCGGAACGTTTGCAGACGAATAATATCGGTATCCCACGAAAACGCTTTCGCGGTATTCGGCATCCTTTGTTCCGAAAAATTCCGAGCTTATTACGTCGGAATAGCGGTATGGCCAGCTTTCGGTCAGCTTTCCGGATGGGCAGGCTCTGCCAGAGAGAAGATCTGCCGCTGCTTCGCCAACTCCTTGACCCGCAAGTCCCATATAGAGAATGGCCTTTACCTTTTCGGCCCAAGGAAGCTCCATAGCGCCGCCGCCAAATAGAAGTACGACTGTATTTTCGTTAACTTCGGCAACAAGCTCAACTAAGCGGTTGTGATCGGTGGGGAGGCGCATATGCTTGCGGTCGAATGCCTCGGACTCGCAGCAATCGGGAAGTCCCACTGCCACAACGGCGATTTTTTCGGATTTTGCAAGCTCTACTGCCTCTGCAAGCTCTTGCTCCGTAATATTGCCTCTCTCGTCTCCGCAAGGGAAGCATAGAGCAGAGGGCATAGCATCCTGTACGCTTGTGAGTCTTGTGGGATTTATATGACTACTGCCACTTCCTTGGTATCTGGGCGTAGCTGCCATTTTTCCGATTATTACCGTATCGGATTCGTCCAAAGGCAGGATACTGCTATCATTTTTTAATAGAACCGCACCTTGCCTTGCAATTTCAACTGCTAAAGAATGATGTGCGTCGCGGTCAAATTTTTCTTTTTTGATATGCGTGCCGTGCTCGGCTAATTTGGCTATACGAGAGATGCTTCCATCTATAATGTTTTCATCAAGTAAGCCATTTTCAACAGCTCGGAGAGTGGATTTGTGCATATATTTTGAGCCGCCCGGCATATTTAGGTCACAACCTGCCTCAAAGGCTTTTATCCTGTCGTTCAGCGCGCCCCAGTCGGTTATAACCGTGCCGTCAAAGCCCCATTCGCGGCGCAGAACGTCGGTAAGCAACCATTTGTTGTCGGAGGTGTAAATGCCGTTTATCTTATTGTAGGAGCACATTACCGAGTTGGGTTTGCCAACCTTTGTGGCAATCTCAAAAGGAGTAAGATATATTTCGCGCAACGTTCTTTCGTCAATAATACTATCGCTTACCTGACGCTTATGCTCCTGACTGTTTGCTGCGAAATGTTTTAGACAAGCGCTCATTCCGTCAACACTTTGAACGCCCTTGATAAACGCCGCTGCCATATACCCCGAAAGATAGGGGTCTTCGGATATATATTCGAAATTTCGTCCGCAAAGGGGATTGCGCTTTATATTGCAACCGGGCCCGAGAATTACCGATACTCCCGCCTCGCTTCCTTCAAGAGCGATAGCGCGCCCCTCTGCGGCATAAAGCTCCCGATTCCATGTAGAACCGGCGGTAACGGCGGTAGGAAAGCAGGTGGCAGGGAGAGAATCGTTTATTCCCAACATGTCCGCGCTCTCACACTGACAGCGCAAACCGTGAGGGCCGTCAGCCATTTTTATGCTTTCGATACCATATTCGGGCATAGCTTTAGTGTTCCAGAAATCTTGTCCTGTGCAATATGAAATCTTATCTTTTAACAGCATCTCCTTTATAGATCTCTTTTCGACCACGCGCTCACCACCTTTCTTCCTATAGTTTTAATTAATTATAGCATAAAAGGGGCGCATTAGCAACAATTTTTTTATAAACACGGTCGTTAACAAAAAGTTTACAAAAAACATTTTATGTCTATTGACAAATGGTATATTTTGTGATATAATTCTACTTCGGTACGGCTTGTGATGCCAATAAGCCGTCTCTCTACCGCGCAAATAGACACAGCGCGGTCGAATTAAAGTCCATAGGGAGGTAATAAAAAACATGGAAAACATCATCAATTCTTATGAAACTCTGTTCATCACCGATCTTTCTAACGGTGAGGAGGCTACAAAGGCTACAGTTAACAAGTTCACAGGTTTGATCGCTTCCAACGGTGAGATCGTTGAGGTCGCAGAGTGGGGCAAGCGCCGTCTTGCATACCCTATCAACGACATGAGCGAGGGTTACTACACCATCGTAACTCACAAGTCTCCTGCATCTTTCCTTGCAGAGCTTGATCGTGTATTCAACATCGACGAGTCCATCATGCGTTCTATGACAGTTAAGCTCGATTTCGAGCCTGTTGCAACTGTTAAGGAAGAGATCGTAGCTGAAGAAGTTGTAGTAGCTGAAGAAGTTGCAGCTACCGAAGCAAACGCTTAATAATAGGCTGAAAGGTAAAGGACTATTATGGCTAATTTTAATTTTAACAAAGTAATTCTCGGCGGAAGACTTACCGCGGATCCCGAGCTCAAGACTACACAGAGTGGCATCGCTGTTGTATCCTTTAGCGTAGCGGTTAATCGCAGATATACTAAGAACGCCGCACAGCAGAATGAAACAGACTTCTTTAACGTAACTGCTTGGAGACAGACCGCTGAGTTCGTTTCCCGTTACTTCAAGAAGGGTTCGTCCATTTGTGTTGTAGGAACTATCCAGAACAACAAGTGGACCGATCAGCAGGGCGCAACCCGTTACAGAACCGACATCGTTGCAGATGAGGTTATGTTCGTTGACAGCCGCTCTGAGTCCGGAAGCTCCTATATGGGAGACGATTCCGACGCTTTCGGTGGTTCCACCCCCTCTTTCTCCACACCCGTAGGAGCAGCTCCTAAGTTTGAGGAGATCAAGACCGACGACGATCTTCCTTTCTAAGACGCCGTCAACTAAAATATTAAATTGGAGGATTTCATAAGATGACTGAGAATACTCGTCCTGCACGCCCCGCTATGCGTGCTAAGAGAAAAAAGGTATGTATCTTCTGCGCTGATAAGGTAGCTTACATCGATTACAAGGATGCAGGCAAGCTCCGCAAGTTCATCAGCGAGCGCGGCAAAATTCTTCCCAGAAGAATTTCCGGTACCTGCGCAGTACACCAGAGAGAGCTCAACACTGCAATCAAGAGAGCTCGTCAGGTTGCAATTCTGCCTTACATTACTGACTAATTAAGTAATATTAAAACCGCCGACACGCTCGGCGGTTTTTTTATTGACATCGCACCTTTTTTGTAGTATAATTTACTTGTTTTATGGACTTGTAATTAAAGATCGGATAAAAATATGGAATATTTACTTTTGCCTCTGGGTTGCGCTCTGGCATCCTTAAAGGTAACACTTCAATCTAAATTTTCGAAGAGTGGAAAGCATACGCTCTCACAAAACGTTTTTTTTACTGCAATAATGTTTGCCGTTATTTCGTTAATGCTTTTGCCCACACTTTTTAACGGCGGCATAACGGCAACCACGGTGTTTTATGCGGCGCTTTTGGGGAGCTTTAGTCTGCTTTATCAGATTCTCTACGTTATCGCTTTGTCCATGGGAAGAATGACGCTGACAGTTATAATTAACAGCTTTAGTATGCTGATACCTATGTTGGTTTCGATATTCTTTTTAGGCGATGAGTTTACGCCGCTTATAGGAGTTGGAGCAGCTCTGGCTCTGGCGTCTCTTTGCTTGACCGTGGTAAACAAGTCAAAAAGGGGAGAAGAGAGAAGGAATGGCGGAGAGAATATGGTGTGGCTTATACTGACTCTCTTGGTTTTCTTGACAAACGGATTGGCATCTGTATCGCAAAAGCTTTATACCACAAATATAAATATGGATCTCCCACCTCTTGAAAGGTTGGATATCGTAGGTGAGTTTATATGTATCGCCTATTTGATAGCGGCAGTTGAGGCGTTTGTAATATTCGCTGTGCTTGCACCCAATGACAAGGTAAAGGGAATAAAATTGGTATCAAAAAGAACAGTGGTTATCGGATGTGGTGTGGGTGCGGCACTTGGTGTGTTCCAATGCGTCAATACCTTCGGTATATCATTGATACCCGGATCAATATATTATCCCGCTTATAACTGCGGAACATCGATCGTTCTTGCCCTTATAGGCGCTATACTGTTTAAGGAAAGATTTACCGTGCGTCAATATATAGGAATCGGAATTGGCGTTATAGCAATTTTATTTCTTTGTATATAAACAAAAAAATTGGAAAAAATATTGACAATAGCCAAGTTTTATGATATATTTTCATTGAGGCGAGTAAACCTTGTAAATTTTTAAAATCGGAGGAATTTATATTATGGCAAACAAATATGCAGGCACTAAGACCGAGGCTAACCTTCTTGCGGCTTTCGCAGGCGAGTCTCAGGCAAGAAACAAGTACACCTATTTCGCATCCAAGGCAAAGAAGGAAGGCTACGAGCAGATCGCAGCACTTTTCCTCAAGACCGCTGACAACGAGAAGGAGCATGCAAAGCTCTGGCTCAAGGAGCTTGAGGGCATCGGCGACACCGCATGGAACCTTAAGAATGCGGCTGAGGGCGAGAACTATGAGTGGACCGATATGTACGATGGCTTTGCAAAGACCGCTGAGGAAGAGGGCTTCACCGCACTCGCTGCAAAGTTCCGCATGGTAGCTGCAATCGAGAAGCACCACGAGGAAAGATACCGCGCACTTCTTAAGAACGTTGAGACAGCTCAGGTGTTCGAAAAGAGCGAGGTTAAGGTTTGGGAATGCCGCAACTGCGGTCACATCGTTGTAGGAACCAAGGCGCCCGAAATGTGCCCCACCTGCGCTCATCCTAAGGCTTATTTCGAGCTTCACGAAGAGAACTATTGATTTGAATAAAAAATAGTGGTAAAGCCTTGCGCTTTACCACTATTTTTGTATTTAAATAAAGAATAAACTACCTACGTCCTGCAATTCGCCGTCTGACAAAGAAACGGCGATTTTTTTGTGTTTTATGCAAAATTCTTTAATCTTTTCTCCGTTGGGATGGGTGTCAAGCGATCCGCAGAAATAAACCTTGTCGCCGTGGACTCCACTTGCTCCGCCGATGAAACCGAAATTATAAGGCGGCAGGGAAATATGCCCCTCCGAGATCTCCAAAACGTCGATCCCTTTGTCTCGGCAAGCCTTTGCAATGCCGCTGTCAGAAGTGATGATGGCGTTATCCGACACCACGCAAACCGAGCATTTGGTGTATCCCTGCGATACGCCGATTATCTTGCATCCGTGCGCTTTTGCCGCACCCAAAATGAGCCTCGATACGTTTTTTTCGTTGCAGATAAGATTATTCCCAACAATACAGGCGTTAAAAAGCACGTCGAGGGGATATTTTTTACCCGTAGGCTCGCTTGATATACATATCTCGCTATTTGTAAGAGAAGCGATTATCTCTATGATTTCACGGTTACTCTTATAATAATTTTCGTGACAAAAGACCTTTCCAAAGCCAACAAAAATCAGCATATCGGTGTGGCTTGCCACACCCTCTTGCAGATAGTTGGCGGCAGGGAGAAGGATAGGCTCAAAGCCCTCTGCTTTTAAGAAAGAGAGGGCTTTCGGGCATATTCTGTTGTCTGATATTACTACCATAGCGCACTCTCCTTTTTAAAAATAGGGAAAAGCAAAAGGGTGCGATTTTCGCACCCTATCTGTGTAATTATGAACCTTTAACCGAAATTAAGCGCGGTTAACCTTGCCCGAACGAAGGCAACGGGAGCAAACAGCAACGGTCTTGGGAGTACCCTCAACGATTGCCTTTACCTTACGGATATTGGGCTTCCAAGTTCTGTTGGTCTTACGGTTAGAGTGAGAAACATTCTGACCGAAAACTACACCTTTTCCACAAACACTGCACTTTGCCATGATTTTACCTCCTTGCAACTTCTTGCAATCTATTAATAGAATTTTTTAAACATTATGCAACTTCGATATTATATCACACTTTTTCTAAAAATGCAATAGTTTTTTGAAAAAAATTTCAATTTTTTTTATTTTTTTGAATTGTGTAGAAAAACCCTCTTAAAATCTATGATTTTCGGGTGTTTTTCTCTTAAATTCGGCTTTACTGTTCTACAAGAACGCCCTCGCAGACCTCTCCGTCATGGGAAATAAGCTTCACCGAGCGCACAAGGCCGTTGAGGCGCTTGCTTGTTCTCACCTTGACCTCGATAAAATCGGCGGTATGACCGTGAGAATATCCCTCGCGCGTGGTCTCGAAAAGAACCTCAATATTTTTGCCCTCGGCAACCTTTTTGTCAAGTATCTCGGCGCGTATCTCTCGGCTTATCTCGCTGAGCTTGGCAACGCGCTCTTTCTTAATGTTTTCGGGAATCTGATCCTTCATTTCTGCCGCTACGGTGCCCTTGCGCTTAGAATATGGAAAGACGTGTATCATCAAAAATCGTGCCTTGCGAGCAAACTCACAGCTCTCCATGAAATCCTCTTCGGTCTCGCCGGGGAAACCCACGATTATGTCAGTGGTAAGCTTCAAATTAGGCATTGCGGCTTTCAAGCGTTCAATACATGCAAGAGCCTGATCGGCATTGTACTTGCGCTTCATAGACGCCAATATCTTGCTGCTTCCGCTTTGAAGTGACAGATGGAAATGAGGACAAAGAGATTTAAGATCCTTTATCTTTTCAACGAATTCGGGCTTTATGACCGTAGGGTCAAGAGAACCGGTACGAACTCTACCAATGCCCTCTATTTTGTCAATGGCGGAAAGAAGGGAAGCGAAGCTTTCTTTTTCGGGCAGGTCTTTACCGTAAGATCCTGTTTCAATGCCGGTAAGAACCACCTCGCGCACTCCGTTTTCGGTGAGAGCTTTGACCTCTTCAATGACCTCACCAAAAGGCTTGGAGCGAATAGGGCCACGAGACGCGGGAATGGTGCAGTAGGCGCATTTGGATTCGCAACCGTCTTCGATTTTAACGTAGGCACGGGTGCGGTCGAAACGGCGAATGGACATCTGCTCAAACCCCGATTTTTCAAGCTCGGGAACGCAAATTTCAGCTTTTTTAGCCTTTTTACCGTTCTCAATTAAAGAACAAAGCTTGTCTACCACAGTCATTTTATTGGAGCTTCCGCAAAGGTAATCAACGCCCTCAATCAGAGCAACTTCATCGGGGGATACCTGAGAATAACAGCCGGTTACGAGAATATATGCCGCAGGATTTTTGGCGATCATTCGGCGGATCATCTGTCTTGCCTTGCGATCTGATTCTGCGGTGACAGTGCAGGTGTTGATTATGTAGGCATCGCAAAGCTCGGTGTGAGGAAGGAGGGAAAAGCCTTTGTCGGTAAGGGCTTCCGCAATCGCCTCGGATTCATATTGATTGACCTTACAGCCGAGAGTCATAATCCCGACTCTTGTAAACTTTTCCATGTCTATCCTCCTTAACTTGGTAACTTATATATTTTATCATAAAGAAGCCGATTTGTAAAGGGGGGAGGAGGGAATGTTAATAAATTTGATAAATTGATGTTTATCGGTGAGAGGGACGACACCATACGCCGTAGTGGAGGGGCTTGCCCCTCCCGTTAACGAACATTTAAATTCAACGAGAGGGACGCCGAGGACGTCGTCCCCTACGAATTTGAAATCGTTAAAACACCTTCTACGGTAAACAAATTGGCAATCGTTTTAGACCGTAGGGGACGACGTCCTCGGCGTCCCGTGACGAATATTTTCAAATCAATGAGACGGCGACACCTCATTTGCAAGCAAATCGGCCCCGCCCTACGTTTTTAGGGTGTCGTTATCCCACTGATAAATCAAAATTTGAATTTAAAAAGGGCGGACAATGTCCGCCCAAAATTTAATTGATTATTGCGAAACCTTAA
>JAZOMF010000066.1:0-12013 GCA_045653805.1 Eubacteriales bacterium | reverse complement strand
GCCGTAGAGCAATAGCACACCGTGAGGATTTCAAGCGAAACTCTTGGTCTATCGTGTTGCAAGTAAAACCTCACTAACAAACAAACGGGGTTGGGGGACACGGGGGAGGGGATGTTTTAAAAATTCGCCTTTGATTTTATGAAAGCAATCGCTTTTATGCGAATTTTTAGAACTCTCTCCTATCCCCCGTGCGGCGTTTCTTTGGTTCATTTCTTTTCGCCGCAGAAAAGAAATGAACCAAAATAAAACTCACCGATAAACATCAATTTTTATTATAAAAAAGGCGTGCCGCTTGGCGGCACACCTTTTTGCTCACATATTAATAATTTCTATTATCTTTCTCGGCATCAATCGCCAGAGCAACCATCAGAACTGTCACCGCATCGTACCTATCATCAATGTCAAGAACATAGGTATCCGTCCAGTTCATGATCTTCTTTTGCAGTGTTGCCACGACCTTGTTACCATCCTTGATCTCGTAATCCCATTCAAGGAAATTACCCTCGATCTGCCAGCCGTTGCAATCAATGTAAAAGGCAGGCTTGAACAGTGTCAATTCCTTACTTATGGAGCCAACGTAGTTCTCGCGCACATAAATCTGGAAGGTAGGCAAAAACGCAAAGACCTTCTGCTTGAGGGTGGCTATATGCACGCCCAAGGCATCGTTTATATGTAGCTTTCTGCCCCAAGACATCTTGCCCTCAACGGTGTATACCACGTGGCCGTATTCGTCGTATATGTCGTAGCTGTCAAACCAAGAAAACATTCTCTGCTTGAAAATAAGTCGCATTTCTCTGCCCTATCCCTTTCTTCTCGCAAAATTTGAAAAATCGATCTGGGAGATCACAACTCCCGCAAAAATTACCACGCACCCAATGTATCCCAGTGGCGAAATGTCCTGATCTACGTGGAGAGATAGCGGCACTAAAAGATTCCAAAGCACGCCGCCGATAGCCGAGAAAACCGACTCGGTTGACATAATTATTACTGCAAAGACCGGATTGGTCAGCTTCTGCCCCACTATCTGCAAGGTATACGCCACGCCAACCGACAGCACGCCGCAATAGATGATAGACCACTTGGCATCCCATACCGACGCCCAACTGAAGCTGTTCCACTCAAAGAAGAGCGCCAAAACCGAAGTCATCAAGGCACAGACAGTGTACTGACCCAAAGACAGCTTGATTGGATCTACGCTTGAGATCAATCTGTCAACAGACAGAATGTGAGCCGTCCAAAAGAGTGTACTGATAAGCAACAGAGCTATATCAAGCCCGAAATATATGCCGCCACCGTCGGTCATACAAAGCAGATAAAATCCTACGACGGAAACTCCTACCGCCACCCACACGTTTGCCGCCGTCTTTTTTCTGAATATCAGAAAATACGCTACAGGAGTCCAGACCGTGTAAAGCGCCGTGATAAATCCCGCAAGACCGGGGTTTGCATTGATAGTCAGCGCGTATTGCTGAAGATTTGCAGCAAAAAACAGCATCGTTCCGCAGATAAGTGAGCTTATGATAAGCGTTTTTGTTTCACCCTTGCCACTCGATGCCGCAACGCCCTCTCGCTCCTCCTCTTTCCGTTTTTTTAAGCCCATAATAAGGGCGAGAGGCAGGAGAGTCAGCGCACCAAGGATAAATCGCAGGGCGTTGAAGGTAAAAGGCCCTACGCCACTGCTCACTCCCAGCACCTGCGCTACAAAGGCAAATCCCCATATAATCGCTGCTAAAAGGAGCAATAAATTTCCTAAAAGTGTTTTTTTCATAAATTACCAAAAGCAAAATGCCGATCGTTTTTGAAGATCGGCATTTAAAAATGTCAGTTTTCCGACCCAAAGGTCACTATGTTTTTGAAAAGCTCCACGCTCATAGCGTGCTTTTCCTTATTTGAGCTTGCACCGTAAAAGTATGATCTCAACACACATATCACGGTGTCCTCGGGAAGTACCTGGAGAGCCTCGTAATACTTATATATCTCGGTATCTCCAAGTCTTATTCCGCAACCGTCGGGCATCACACCCTCGGGCAGATCGTCGCCGAAAATCTCAGCCATTGTAAGGCGGATGTCGCCGCCCTCGGTGGAGTCCCTCATAGCAAGCTCACCGTAAAGATACTCGCTCAAAAAGAGCACTGAGCACTCTCCGGTAGATAAAAAGTCGTTGTAAGACTGGATCTCGGATACGTTGAAGCTTCGATCCACATAGGGTACGTCATCGCCTTCCTCGGCGGTTTCGGCAACTTTGTTAATCTCATCCATCTCCTCCTCGGAATATACTACATAATCGTAGATGTCCATATCTCGGAGGCTTCCGTCCTTATTTTTGGGAAGCTGTGAGGTTATCAAACGGTCAAGCGCCTCTCGCTCCTCTTCCGAAAGATAGACCGGTGCGGCAACTATAACGATCTCATCAACCTCCTCGCGGTTGATCACCTGAAAGACGCCCACGCCCAGCACTATGGCAAAAAACGCGCCGATGATAACCTTCCACTTATGGTAGTACCAGAAGTTGGAAAGCTTTGCGAGAAAAGGATTTGAGGTTGATTCCTCTATCCGTATCTCGTCAACGTCAAGCTTTTCGCGGTCGAAATCTTTGTTATCCATCATATTTCGAATAGCGGCTGCTTACTTTCTTGCTACTTCCTTGACTTCCATGTGGATGGTACCATAAGGAACCTCAACCACAACGGTGTCGCCTGCCTTTGCGCCCATAAGAGCCTTACCGATGGGAGACTGGTCGCTGATCTTGTGCTCCATGGGATTTGCCTCGTTGGAACCAACGATGCTGTACTTGATCTCCTCATCCTCCTCAACGTCGTAAACGGTTACAACGCTACCAAGGGAAACAACAGAGATGTCGAGCTTGGTCTCGTCAACTATAACTGCATTTGCAACAAGCTCCTCAAGCTCCTTAATGCGAGCTTCGGTCTTTGCCTGGTCATTTCTTGCCTCATCGTACTCGGCGTTCTCGGAAAGGTCGCCAAAGCCCTTTGCAACTGCAATAGCTTCCTTGATTTCTTCTCTTCTTACTGTCTTAAGGTAGTCAAGCTCATCGGTGAGCACCTTGTAACCTTCGGGGGTATAAAGCTGTTTGTTATCGGACATGATTATTTTCTCCTTAAAATCACTAATATTTTTTAAATTATTTATCTAAAAGCACGTCAATTGCTTTTTGGAGCTGGTTATCCTTCTCCTCGGGAAGGAGGAAGAAGTTGTATTCAAGAGCCTCTTCGGAAAGCTCAACCTCGTAGTCGGGCTTAATTCCGATATCGTGATATACGTTGTGGCTCTTGGAGAAATACATTGCAACGGTCACGCGGAGTGCACCGGGCATGTCGTAATATCTATCAAGGTCAATAATACTCTGCATACATCCCTTACCGAAGGTGGTTTCACCCACGATAGGTGCGATATTGTAATCGCGGAAGGTTGCAGTAAAGAGCTCTGCGGCACTGGCGGTGTTACCATTTGTAAGAACCACACACTTGCCGATAAGATCCTTGTATTTCCCAATGTCGGACTTTGAAACGTTGTATCCCGCGTACTGCGAACCGTAGTTTACCGCTCTTACATAGTCAGCATATTCGCTTCCATCGGCGTATTCGGTAGACACGATAAGGTCGCCCTCGTCAAGGAAGTAGGAAAGCACCGCCTCGATGGAATAAAGCGCACCGCCGGGATTGTTTCTCATATCGAAAACGAAATATTCGCAACCCGATGCCTTGAGGGTATCTACTGCCTCGCAAAACTGGGGCGCGGTAGTCATATCAAAGCCGGTAACGGTAAGGATACCAACCTTGGAGTCGGTTTCGCTAACACGGAACTTAACCGACTGGGTGATTACTTTTCGTCTTGTGATTGAAAACTCGATCTCACGGTAGCCGATCTCTGCGGTCGTGTCGGGACGGAAAACCGTAAATTCAGCCTGCGTACCCGCCTCGCCAAGCATAACGTTCAGCGCCTCGGTGTAGCCAAGCACGTCAACCAGCGTTCTGCTCTCTCCGCCGCCAACGTATATGATATAGTCGCCAACACGGACATCGTTTTCAAGAGCGGGAGAATTCTCAAACACCGAAATAACCTGCATAACCTTGTACTTGTAGCCGTTTATCTCGATTGCGGTATTGACGATAGAGACGCCGATACCCACAAACTCCCCGTTGCTCTCGGACATATACGCATCATACTCCTCGGGAGTCATATACTCGGCATAAAGGTCGCCCGTAGCGGCAATATAAGCCTTTAGGATGGCATCCTTCATAGTCTCCTCGTCGATTCCGTCGTAGGAGTTTTCCTTGAAGATAGCATCAAGTCTTATAAGATCCTTTATATAATCGGGGATATCCTCATCCTCGATTATGATTGGTGTAGAGCCGCCAAGAATTCCGCTACCTACGCCCTCACCCGTCAGATCGCATGCAGCAAAGCTTATAAGCATTGTAATCACCATACCGAAGGCAATAAGCGCCACAGCGAGGGCCACGGGCATTTTTCTGGTCTTTTTGGGTGTGTCACCTACAAAGGTGTAGTTGTTTACTCCCTCGTGAGGGATAAGCTCAAGCGAGCAGGTGGCAAGTGCGCCAATAAGTCTCTGCTCAATATCGTTCTGCGATGCCTTTACATGCCCCAGCGAAAAGCTGAGGCGTGAGCTTTCGGTATCACAGTTGACGTCGGTCGCCTGAGGTAAGACCGCCTTGAGCACGTTTGCACAAAGTTCTGCGCTCTCGGGACTATTCAAGCCTTTGACGTAATAATCGTATTTTTTCATAAAAACCACCTTTCTTTAAATAAAAAGGTCTTTTTGCACGGTCAATTCTGCGCCCAATCGTCAAAAATCGGGCACGAAGCATGAAAAAAGCCTCCAATACAATCCAATAAGCGAAACGTCTCCAATTTGCAGAGACGTCCCGCTTATATTAGTTTAATGGCAGAGGATCGCTCCTCTATTCCATTATATGTATCTCAAGTGATCAATATTTGGAGGGCTTGCTTCCAAGGTACTTCTTAACCATAAGAGCAACCTTGAATGTGATAGCATGCTCAAACTCGCGGAGGTCGAGACCTGTGATCTTGCGGATCTTTTCAAGTCTATAAACAAGAGTGTGTCTATGTACGAAGAGCTTTCTGGAGGTTTCGGACACGTTGAGGTTGTTCTCAAAGAAGCACTGAATGGTCATAAGAGTCTCGCGGTCGAGAGACTCAAGGCTTCCCTTCTTGAAGATCTCTTGGAGGAACATCTCGCAGAGGGTGGTGGGCAGCTGATAGATAAGTCTGCCGATACCGAGGTTTTCATAGCTGATGATGTTCTTCTCGGTCTCGAATACCTTTCCAACGTCAAGTGCAACCTGTGCCTCCTTGTATGCTCTTGCCAAGTCCTTAAGGCTATCTACAACGGTAGAGATACCGATGTTAACCTTGGTGTAGAACTCGCTGGTAAGCGTGTCGGAGATGTTGGTAGCCATCCTTTCAATGTCCTTGATGTCGGTGTCGGGCTTAACGTCCTTAACGAGAACAACGTCCTGCTCTCCTACGCTGATAACGTAGTCACGGCTCTTATCGGGGAACATATTCTGGAGCATTTCGAAGGGCATAACGTCGGTCTTACCAAAGAACTTGATAAGGAATACGATTCTGCTCTCGTCGTTGTTGAAGTGGAGCTCCTTGGACTTGATATAAATGTCGCTGGGGAGAATGTTATCAAGAATGATATTTTTGATAAAGAGACCCTTGTCGTACTTTTCATCGTAGAGATTCTTGATGTTGCAGAGAGAAACTGCCAAAAGCTTACTCATCTTCTCTGCCATCTTGTCCTCGCCCTCCATGAATACTATGTACTCATTCTTGGCACCCACGGAAATGGGACGGTATGTATATCCGCCGGAGATAGCGATATCGCTAGAATAGGTGAGCTCGTCGCGAATGCCCTGCTTGATCTCGCCGATTCTAACCAGCTCGGAGCACGCAATAATTACACCGTTCTCATCAATAACACCGATCACGCGGTCTACCGCAGACTTCATCTGGTGAATTACGTTCTGAAACAATCTGTTTGCCATGTTTTACCTCTTGTATTGCTTTTTTAATTTACTTATTTATATTTTGCCCCAACGGGACATTTTTACACTTTTTTAAAGCTCAAGCTCGTAACAAAGACAGCTTAAGACAAAAAGCGGAGCGGTCTCGGTTCGAAGAATTCTTTTTCCCAGACCTATGGGTATAAATCCCGCCTCGCGTGCTCGCGCCACTTCATTGAGTGAAAAACCGCCCTCACTGCCGACGATTATCGAAATCGTGGGAGTTTCAATGCCGGAGGACTTCAATCTTGCATTCTCATCGGACAAAAGCTTTCGCACAGAAACCGTTTCGTCACCCTCGTAGCAAAACAGCTTGATGTCGGAGCAAGACGCCTCTTCAAGCATTCTTGCAAAGCTAACGGTCGCCTTTACCTCGGGAACAAGTCCTCTTCCCGATTGCTTTGCAGCTTCGAGAGAGATCTTGTTTCGTCTGCGGAGCTTGTTTTCCTCGTCTCCCTTCTCTTTAGCGATGCAACGCTCGCTATTAAAGGTAGTGATCGAGGAAACTCCGCATTCCACCGCCTTTTGAATAACGGTGTCCAGCTTATCGCCCTTGGGGAGCGCCTGATAGAGGCGCGCCGCAAATGGGGGCTCGGTGTAGCATTTTCTCTCGGAAACCACCTGTGCCAGAACTCTGTCTGGCAAAAAGTCGGTGAGAGTGCATTCATACTCGAATTTCTGCATATCACAAACCGTAATACTCTCGCCCGCCGCCATACGCAGAGAACGTGAGATATGATGAGCGTCGTCACCTAAGATGGTAACCGTGCCATTGTCGATCTGATCTTTTCTAACAAAAAAACGAGGCATACGATCTCTCCGAGCAAAAATTTTGACATTTCGTGCAAGCTTATTATCGTTTTGCACAAAGATAAAGTCGGACAAACACTATATAAGACAACATTCGCCCGAGACTGTATCCAATTATACAACAATTTAACCAATCTGTCAACTGTTTTTTTGTAAAATTTGACACGAAACCTTGCACAATTTACAATTTGTTTTTATTTTCACGCCCCAATAAAGGCATAACAAACAAATTATATAAAATATACAATGTCAAAATAACCAAAATTCCCCTTTTCAAGTTTTTACTTGATAAATATAGGATTTTAGTTAACTAAATTTGCAAATTTTGATTTATCGGCCGTACTTTTTTTGAAAAGAAAGTAGGTAAGGAAACTTTAATTATCGTGTGACGTTGAATTAAATTCGACATTTATCTCTCGATGATGGAGCTTCAAATTTTGATTTGTCGGGATGTTATAAAACTGAACGGTGCATCCTCATCCACCGCTTCGCGGTCCCCCTTCCCCTACCTTGGGGAAGGCTTTGGTTTAACTGCGGCGCATCCTCAACTATAGCCATAAAACCTTTTCACGGCTACAAATTTATGTTTAGTTCCGCTTTGCGTAAGCCTTCCCCAAGGTAGGGGAAGGGGGACCACGGAGTGGTGGATGAGGATGCACCGTTTCAACGGATTACACCCCGATAAACTCCAATTTAACATTCAAAAAGGAGAAGGTTTCCCTTCTCCTTTTTGAAATTCAATTATCAGATGGTATGAACGCCGCTTGTCGCGTCTGCATTCTTATCAACGCCGTACTTCTGGTTCTTTCTATACTCGAAGAACTTAAGCGCTACCTGCTCGAAGAGTGCGTAGGAAAGTACGTCCTCGTCCTGCTCAAGGTAACCTGCGGGAATAGCCGCTCTGAGGGTATCAAGCTCGGGAGCGAGATCGTCTGCGGGGCGATAGTCGATAACCTTTGCATCCTCACCAAGTATCTTCTTTACGAACTCGGGATCGATAGCAACGGGGGTTTTACCGTACTCGCCACGAACAACGCCCTTGAACTCCTTGGTGCAGGTCTTGTATCTTTCGCCGTTGAGGACGTTAAATACTGCCTGAGTACCAACGATCTGGGAGGAAGGAGTTACGAGAGGGGGGTAACCTACGTCGGCTCTTACTCTCGGAACTTCCTCAAGCACCTCGGTCAGCTTATCCTCCTTGCCAGCCTGCTTGAGCTGGGACATAAGGTTGGAGAGCATTCCTCCGGGAACCTGATAAAGAAGCGCGTTTACGTCAACCTTGAGCGCCTTGGGATTGAGGAGTCCCTCTGCAAGATACTTCTCACGAAGAGGAGTAAAGTGCTTGTTAATCTTGTTAAGAGTATCGAGGCTGATGCCTGTATCGTACTCTGTTCCCTGCAAGGTTGCAACGAGAGTCTCCGTGGGAGGCTGGGAAGTACCCATAGCCATGGGAGAGATAGCGGTATCTACTACGTCAACGCCTGCCTCGATTGCCTTAAGAAGGGTCATGGAAGCAAGGCCTGCGGTATAGTGGGTGTGGAGCTGAATGGGAAGGCTGGTGCTTTCCTTCAAGGTCTTTACCAACTCGTAAGCATCGTAGGGCTTGAGCAGACCTGCCATATCCTTGATACAGATAGAATCTGCACCCATCTCCTCAAGCTGGTTTGCATACTTGGAGTAGTAGTCCATGGTGTAAACGGGGCCTGTGGTGTAGCTGAACGCCGCCTGAACGTGTCCGCCCTCTTTCTTGGTCGCACCTATCGCGGTGGTCAAGTTTCTGGGGTCGTTAAGCGCGTCGAAAATACGGATAATGTCAATACCGTTTGCGATAGACTTCTGAACGAAGTATTCAACAACGTCATCGCTGTAATGACGGTATCCAAGGATATTCTGTCCTCTAAAGAGCATCTGGAGCTTGGTGTTCTTAACCTCTGCTCTGATCTTGCGGAGTCTCTCCCAAGGATCTTCGTTGAGAAATCTCATACAAGCGTCGAAGGTAGCACCGCCCCACGCCTCAAGGGAGTGGTAGCCGGCCTTATCCATCTCGGCAAGGATGGGAAGCATCTCTTCGGTAGTCATTCTGGTAGCAACCAGCGACTGGTGAGGGTCACGCAATACTGTCTCGGTAATTTTTACCTGTGCCATTTATATATTTACCTAACCTTTCTTCAAATTAGCCTATCCAGCTGAGGAACACGCCCGCCGCAACTGCAGAACCGATAACGCCTGCAACGTTGGGGCCCATAGCGTGCATGAGCAGGAAGTTGGAGGGATCCTCCTTCTGACCTACCACCTGGGAAACTCTTGCCGCCATAGGAACGGCAGAAACGCCTGCAGAACCGATGAGGGGGTTGATCTTACCGCCCGACAGCCAGTTCATGATCTTTGCGGTGATAAGACCGCCGCAGGTAGATACGCAGAACGCCGCAAGACCGCAAACGATAATAATAACGGTCTGAACGCTGAGGAAGTTGGATGCGGTAGCGGTAGCACCAACCGAAATACCCAAAAGGATAGTAACGATATTCATAAGCTCATTCTGAACGGTCTTGGAAAGACGCTCGGTCACACCGCAAACGTTGAGAATGTTACCAAACATCAAGCAACCGATAAGAGCCAATGCATCGGGAACGAGAATACCAACTACGAACGTTACAAGCACGGGGAAAACCAGCTTTTCAAGCTTGGATACGTTACGAAGCTTGGGCATCTTTATCTGACGCTCCTTCTTTGTAGTAAAGAGCTTCATGAAGGGGGGCTGGATCATGGGGATAAGCGCCATGTAGGAGTAAGCCGCAATAGCAACCGCACCAAGCATGGCAGGGCCCAAGGTCTTGGTAACGAGAATAGCCGTAGGGCCGTCAGCACCGCCAATTATACCGATGGATGCCGCCTGACCTATGGTGTATGCACCTGTGAGGAACGCAGTTGCAAATGCAACGAATACGCCAAGCTGTGCGCCTGCGCCGATAAGAAAATACTTGGGGTTTGCGATAAGGGGAGTAAAGTCGGTCATCGCACCGATACCGATGAATATGATACAAGGATAAATACCCAACTTTACGCCAACGTAGAGCAGATCAAGGAATCCGCCGTGATTTATAACTGCCTGAATTGAATCGAGAACGGTCATTCCCGTATGCTCAAAATCTATCCACATATCAAGGTGGAAGAGATTTGCGCCGGGAAGATTAGTCAAAAGCATACCGATCGCGATAGGAAGGAGAAGCAGGGGCTCAAACTTCTTGCCGATTGCAAGATAGATGAGAACAATGGCAATGGCGTACATGACGAGATATTTCCAGCCATCTACAAAAAACGCATCACCAAAGATGTGGTTAAAGCCCATACTTCCAATAAAATTGTTTATTGTACTTAAGATGCCGTCCATCTATATAATTCCTTTCGTAAAAATTTTTATGGTATGAAAGAAATTATCAGTTGAGGGTTACGAGAACGTCCTCGCCCTGAACGGAAGCGCCCTTCTGTACGTTAACAGAAGCAACAACGCCGTCCTGAGGAGCAGAAATGTCGTTTTCCATCTTCATAGCCTCGAGAACGCAAAGAACGTCGCCCTTCTTAACCGCCTGACCGGGAGCTACGTTTACCTTCATGATAGTGCCGGGCATAGGAGCCTTAACTGCGACAGCACCTGCATTGCCTGCGGGAGCTGCCTTAGGAGCTACTGCAATGGGAGCGGGAGCTGCCTTGGGAGCTGCAACAGGAGCTGCTGCCTCTGCGCCAATCTCTTCTACTACTACGTCGTAAGAAACACCGTTTACGGTTACGTTAAATCTTCTCATTATATAAAACCTGAACCTTTCTAATTATTTCTTGTTCCAAGCGCTGTTAGCACTTCTCTTAAAGGAAACGACTCTAAAGCCGCCTACAAATTCGTTCTTGTATTCTTCGCTATCAAGCATAGCCGCGATAGCCGCAGTGATTACTGCCGCAAGCTCGCCGTCGTCTGCGCTATCCTCTACCTCGGGAGCAGGCTCTGCCACAGGAGCGGGAGCGGGGCTCGCTACGGGAGCATTTGTTATCTGTTTCTTGCTCTTGTTCTTATCTCTGTTGGGGATGTCATAAAGGAAAACCTTGGAAAGAGATACGATACCAAAGAGCAAACCGAGAACCGCGAATACCATCAGCATTCCGGTAATGGTGCCCTGCAGAGCAATTTCAGCTCTCTCTCTCAAGTCCGTGGGTTTCATGTCCATGTCGAGCTTGTTTGAAGCCGGCTGGGTTTCAACAACGCTCTCGTTCTCCGTGGGAGCATCAACGTCGGTAGCCAACGCCGCAACTGTGAAAAGAAGCACGAAAAGTGCGCAAACAAGAGCGAATATGCGAATCTTCTTATTGAATTTCATATCCGACCTCCTATTTTCATCAAAGAGGGGTTCTTGCATACTTTCTCCAGGGACTTCCGTCTGCCTTGGAGGAAAGCATATAGAGCGCGGAGCAAATGCGAGCGCGGAGGGTCGCTTCGTCAACGATATCGTCGATGTCGCCCTTCTCTGCCGCACAAACTGCGCTTGCATATTTCGAGCACCACTCAGATTCAACGTCTGCGCGAGACTTGGCCGCGGTGATCTGGTCGTTCATAATGAAAGCAACTGCGCTCTCGGGGCTCATTACGCTGATAACCGCGCTGTCAAGTGCCAGCTCGATGTCAGCACCGAGGGACTTGGAGCCGAGAAGAGTAAATCCTGCGCCGTAAGCCTTGCCCACAACTGCGGTAACCTTTGCCACGGTAGCGTTAGCATAAGCCATCGCAAGACGAGCGGTGCACTTGGGACATGCGCAATCGCAAAGTCCCTCGCTATCAACGAGAGTGAGGACTGCGATACCAAAGCGGTCGCAGAAGGAGATAAGATCAGCCGCCTTCTTAGCGCCGATTCCGCCTATCTTACCCGCGTCACACGCGTTGTTAGATGCAACCACACCGCAGAGTGTTCCGCCGAAGAATGCAAATCCAGTAACGATACCGCTCTCTTTTGCGTTGATCTCAAAGAATTTGCCGTTATCAGCGAGAGCCTCAACGAGCGCCTTGCCTGTAAGACCGCTGACAGAAACAGCTCTTGCCGCATCGTCACCGCTCATTACACTTGCATCGTCCTTGTTATTCTGAG
>JAZOMF010000065.1:0-7141 GCA_045653805.1 Eubacteriales bacterium | reverse complement strand
GAATCTATCTTAAGGCCGAGGTTAAGATTAAGGGTCTTGCGGCAGTGGTTAAGGCGTCGGATCACACATTGGTTCATTATAACAATTATAACAAATATTTTCGCTTTTTGCAATAAGACAATATAAAAAATCACAAATTTTGATTGAAAATTCCATTTTCAAATTTTGATTTGTCGGGCTAAAAGAACGCCACGGCGGTGTCTTGTGGAAAGTTTTTCCGTCGCTTTTTTCAAAAAGCGACCGCCCATCCAACGCGCGTAGCGTTGGTCGCCGCGCGCACGCGGCGAAATCTCCTTTACCCTTCCTAAGCGCCACAGAGGGGGAGCTTCGCTTTAGCGGAGCGTGGGGGAACCGCACAAGTGGGGGGTTCCCCCGACTACACTATCGGTTTAAAAAATCTTTATGTAGAAAGGGAAAACCCCCACTTGTGTGTTTTCCCTCTTTCGGCTTCGCCGAAATTCACCCTTTCGTGGCGCTTTCGAACGATAAGAGAGTTTCGCCCTCTGCGGAGGGCGACCGCCGATCGCGGCGGCTCCGACAAGCCTTTGAAAAGGCTTGAGCGAAACTTCAAACAGGCTTCGCCGTGAAGTCACCGATAAACATCAATTTACCTACTTTTACAAACAAAAATGCGGAGAAGCTTACAAACAAAGCTTCTCCGCACCTTTTATATACTACAATTATTCGTTGAATCCAGAATTTACAAGAGATACGAGACCACTGAGTGCAACCTCCTCGTCCTGTCCATCTGCAATAAGGGTAATAGTCATACCCTGTGCAATTCCGAGAGACAGTACGCCAAGAAGGCTTTTTGCATTGACCTTACGGTCGTCCTTCTCAACAAGGATAGTGCTCTTATAGCTATTCGCCTTCTGAATAAAAAATGTAGCGGGGCGAGCGTGGAGACCGCTTGCATTGGTTATTACGACGTCACGAGTTTTCATCCGATTTTTACTCCTATATAATAAAGGTTATATTATTCTATACAAAAATTTGCATCACAAAAGATGCCGATAATTTCGGTACAAATAGTATAACAAAAAACAAAAGCAAAATCAAGAGTAAAACTGTATATTTTTGACGCAATTTCACTCTGTATTTAGGGCAAATTGCACAACAATCTACCCTAAATACTCAAATTTACTGAATGGGGGCAATCGAAGCTACAGTAAGCGTAAACACCGCATCCTCGGTGTACACCTCGATAACGCTTCCGTTAACAATATTTATGCCTCCGACAGTATAGTAGCTTCCTACGTTTACAGCTTCTGCATCTGCATTAAGCATGAGATTTCCCGAGAGAATAACCTTCTCGTAAATAGTCTCCGGCACCTCAACTGTCTCATCGGAGCTTTCGCCATCGGTCTCGACATCTACACTGCCGCCGATGACCGTTATAACAGGCTCATCTGCCTTTCTGGCATAAAGATTACCCAAAAGCTCACCTGTGGAGGCAATATATACCGCCTCTCCGTCCTCGAGATGCCTTGCAATACTGTTGTACTCTTCATCGCAAACAAATGCTAAAGTATACTGGGGGTTCTTTTTAAATCCGGGATCTGCAATACCGTCATACACTCTGTATGCAAACGTAGCAAGCAGACCTATTATGAGCAATACGATAACCACGTCAAAGGCGGTTATTTTTTTATCTCTTCTCTTCTTTACGTCCTTTGACATATCATCTACCTCCCTTCGCTTCAAGAATGATTATATCCACGGGAAGTGCAGCTTCTACAGGGGATTGATATTTTTCATTGCGAAGCTCTACAACAGTTCCGCAAACGCTAACGCCATACCGGGTTCTGAGCATATACTCCTGACCAACTGCAAGCTTGCAGTCGCCTACAGAATATCCGTCACCCTCCTTGTATCGAACAGTGGCCTCCACAACTACAAGAACGCCGCCATTCTTTTCGGAAGCCTGCACGCTCTTTATCTTTCCAAAGAACTCAACACTTCCGTCAATGTCGAGATAGAGTGCCTGCTCCTCAAGTCCTGCGTAGTCAGCCGCATTCTCGGTGAGAACAAGCATTGTATATTCCACATTAGTGCTCTCAAAGTCAACGGCAAAGGCTCTGAATGCAAAATATGCACCCGTAATTACGCCGACAAATATTGCTACAAAAAGTATAGCGATTATTATATCAATAACTATTGGGAGTCTTTTTCTTGCCGTTTGTCTTACATTAAAGCCGTTATCCTCGCTCCTTCGCGCTTTACCAAGGCTAATGCCGGCAAGCTGGGAAACGGTTCCGCTGGATTTTTCGGCATCGGCTCGTTTCAGATCCTTTTCGGTTTCATTTTTATCGTAATTTTTAATATCAGGCATATTGACCGATCCTTTCAACAATTTTATTTATGGAAGATCAACTCAACGTCGGAGCTGTCTATCTCATCTGCAAGTTCTGCCTTGTGCTTGTCATTAAGCTCCCTTCCCTCTCTGACGTAGGCGGCAATCAAGCCTGCCACTGCCCAGAAGAGATAGAGCATGCGCAAGTCCTCCCAGATGCAGTTGACTCCTCCAAAGAGCATAGCCACAAAAAGTCCACAGGACAATGCCAGCGCCTCGGATCGAAGTTGGTTATCCTTTGACGTTGCCAAGAGTCCAAGACTGTTTTTTATCGTAGAACCGATGAAAACAAGGAATGTGAGAAGTCCTCCTGCTCCGCCCCAGCAGAGTATCTGCAGCCATAAGCTACCCGGTGTTTTAGCGCCCTTTGCCGCCACCTCTATGTAGGGTGCTATAGCACTCACAAAGGCATGCTCACCTGCACCGATGCCGCTCTTAAGTTCGGTAAGCATTTTGAAGGTACTATTCGAAATACTTGCATAATAAGACGAATCGGGAGCGGAAATGGGGAGATACTGACCTATGTAATCCACAACCTCGGGAAAATCAAAATACCTCGCCGCATACGGGAAAAGTATCAACAAAAATGCCATCGGGAGCAAAAGTGCCACCAGCACATTGAAGGTCTTGTGGGAATAGATCAGCCAGAAAACAAAGAACTCGATAATAATAGCCAGCACAGTCTCATATGTGCCGTAAATGAAACAAGCACCCATCATCACCGCAGACAAAAGCAAAAGTCCAACAATGTTTTTAACTGTTTTTTGCTTAGCCATAAAGCTAAATATCATCGGGAAGGAAATTATTGCCAGAACACTGAATACCGAAGAATTGTCAACGATATACAGGTTATGACCCTCAAAAATGGGCTGCACGTAATCTCTTATAGAATATGTAACTCCGTCCACAACTCCGTTGTAAAAGACGTTCCACGCTCCAAGTATGGCAAGAATTGCAAAGGACACAGCTATTATCTTAATGCAAGAACCAAGCAAACGCTTTCCTCGCATAAGATTATAGGTGGTTAGAAAAGCTCCGAAAATAACCGCAGCGGCTACCACCGAATCAAATACGGTGCGCATGTCGCCTCCCGAGAAGCATCCCGAAACGAGAACAAAGCCACAGAAGATAAACGCTATCAAGCCTTCTGCCGAGAAGCAGATCACACGTCTTCTCTTCATAACCTTCGATATATAAGAGAAAGCGGTTGTCAGCACCAGCGCCACCAATATAAGCTCGGGGCACGGTGTGTACTGAAGGAATGGAACGGCAACAAGTGTCAGTGCAACACCGCTTTCGGGGCTAGCCGTAATTAAACCCCAAACAAGGATTACTCCAACTGCCACAAATATGTATGCCGGATGCCAGAAATACGTCAAGCCTGCCAATCCCAGACCTAAAAACGCCGCAATTATCATGTGCGCCGCTCCGCCCACCTTTTGAGCGGGCTTTAGCTTTTCGGCAGGGATTGCAAATAACGAAAGAACGATACTTCTCAACACTTTGCTATCCGAAACGTTGTCAACAAGCGATCTCGATGAGATAGTCATAGGAATAGCACACACCGCAGTTATGATTGCGGTAATAAGTGCACCATCACCTTGAAGATTCTTGCCCCCGATAAGGATCGGGATAAAATAAACAAATGCGGAGGCTGTGCCGTAAACGGCAAAGAAAAGTCCGTACGTGGCAAGACTCAACCTGCACAGAAATTCTCGTATAGCATCGCTCGCCTTTGCGAACCTGCTATTTTTCATTACAAGGTCAACCATACCGTATTTATCGCTTTTTTGAAGAATTCTCGTTACCTTTTCAAAATTTCTTGAGAAAAAGCTCTCCTTGTGGCTCTTATCCCCCGACGAAAACCAAGTTCCCAAACGTCCGTTTGCAAGCATTGAGTAGATAAACGCCGTAAATGAATCAAGCAAGCTCATAAAAAACGAGCTTTTGCCTTTGTTTTTTCTTTTTACCTTAGCCAAGGCTACCCTCCTTTCCAAGCAGGATACTTAAAATCAAAATTTATTGTTCAAGCAGATCGGGGCGATTGCGCTCGGTCAACTCTCGGGCACTCTCATCTCTCCACTTGTCGATATTGGCGTGATGCCCCGAGATAAGCACGTCGGGCACCTTAACGCCGTGAAATTCATAGGGTCGGGTGTACTGGGGATATTCAAGCATTCCCGAAGAAATGCTCTCCTTTTCGTAGCACTCGGGGTCGGAAAGCACTCCGGGGAGAAGTCGCGAAACCGCATCAACCAAAATGGTTGCGGGAATCTCACCACCAGTCAGCACGAAATCTCCGATAGATACCTCCTCGTCAACTATTTCGTCGTTGATTCGGCGGACACCACCCTCTTAGTGGCCGCATAGGATGATGATATTGTCATATTTAGAAAGCTCCTCCGCCTTTTTCTGGTTCAGCACCTTGCCCGCAGGGGACATATAGATCACTCTGCGGCTCTCCGCCTCAAAGCCTATATTTTTCTGCTCCTCAAGGATAGCGGCATAGCAATTATAAATAGGGGGTGCCATCATAAGCATTCCCTTTCCTCCGCCGTAAGGGGTATCGTCTACTCGGCGGTGCTTGTCCTCCGAATAGTCGCGGATATTATACGTATTTATCTCAACGGCACCGCTCTTCTGCGCTCTGCCGATGATGCTCTCGCCCAAAACAGTCTTCACAAGGTCGGGAAAGAGGGTCATTATATCAAATCTCATAAAAACCTCGCATCAATCGTCCGAAAGAAGTCCGGGAATAGTTTCAACGTATATGCCGCTTTCAAGGTCAACGCGCTTAACGAACTCGTCCACAACAGGCATCATTCTCTCGCCCGCGGGGGTAGTTACAACGTAAATATCGGAAGCTCCGCGGTTGACAACGTCCTTGATCTTGCCATAAACCTTGCCGTCGATGTTGTCGATAACAGGGAGACCCAAAAGGTCAGCGATGAAAAAATCTCCCTCGCCAAGTTCAAAATCATCTCTGTTAGCATAAAGGGTAGTTCCCTTCATAGCCGCCGCCTTGTCCATGTCGTCAACGCCCTCAAGGGTCGCCAACACGAACTGCTTAAAGACCGAGGCGTGCTCTACCTCTATTTCTCTGTAATTGCCGTTTTCAAGCACGAAGACGCGCTCAAGAGAAGCCAAAACCTCAGGAGAATCGCAAAGCGACTCAAGCTTTACGTCGCCGCGCACTCCGTGGGTGTTAATAATAATGCCACATTCAAGAAATTGCTTTTTTGCCATGTCTGATTCCAATCTTATAGTAAAATTTCAAAAACTGATATTTAAAAACAATTATACATAGTAATTATAACATATATTATTTTAAATTGCAATATGTGGAAAGCGATTTTTTTGCCTTTTAACGATATAAAAGCGGTGTTTATTGCCAAAAATAGATCAAAGTGGCACAACAAATAAAAAAATTTACAAATTCGGTGTTGACAACACCGTGTTTTACTTGTAAAATTATAAGGATGTAAAAAATTTCTATATTTCAGAAAGGAATTCCAAAATGTTCAATACAGTTGCACTTTTTGATCTTTCCGGCTTGCTCGGTGGCGATGCAGGCAGCACTCTTCTCACCGTTGGTATGCTCGTTGCAGTAGTTGTGGTTTTCTACTTCGTAGGCATTCGTCCCCAGAAGAAGCAGGAAAAAGAGGTTGCTAACATGAGAAACAATCTCACCGTTGGCGACGAGATCACCACCATCGGCGGTATCATCGGCAAGGTTGTAAGCATCAAGGACGAGACCTGCGTTATCGAGACCAGCCGCGATTGCACCAAGATCCGTATTCTCAAGAGTGCTATCAGCCGCGTAGACGTTAAGGCTGAGGACACTATTGACTAATAAAAGTTGAATAGTATAAAAACGACCTTCGAATCATATATTTTATCAAAAATATGTGTTTCGGAGGCGTTTTTATTATGACTCAAAATCAGAAAAGACGAGGCGGACTTATCCCCTCTCGCCCAACCGCTCTTTCAAAAATAAACCGCGAGGAGTCAGATTCTCCCCTGCTCGTCACCGCATTGAAAGGGGGACTTGTAGGCATGGGAATTGCACTTGGGCTGGGGCTTGTGCTGATCACAGTTGCGGCGGCGGTGGTGTGTATGAATCCCGACCCTGCAATCCTTATTCCCCCTGCGGCTCTGCTCTGCCTTATGCCGTCTATGTTTGCAGGGGGATTTGCGGCGGCAAAAAGGGTTAAGGAAGCCCCTCTGCTCTGCGGAATCCTCTCGGGTGGAATGATAACAATAATCACCATCATCGCAGGCGCGATAATGCGCGGACTTCCCTCCTCGGGCTATGCCTTCTGGCAGTCAGCGGCGCTCCATACCGCCGCAATGGCATTCTCCATCCTCGGCGCATTCGCAGGTAACGTGAAAAGAAAACCCAAGCCCGCCAAAAGACGGTTTGGACGGTAACAGTGCCTCCGGCGGCTCGCTTTTTGGAAAAAAGCGAGGCAAAAACTTTCCAATAAAAAAAGCTTAAATGGTAGCCATATAGCAATCGAATACCGTGAGGTTTTTAACCCAAGCAAATTTGCTATCGTGTTACAAGTAAATTAAAATTGATTGTTTCAAATTTTGATTTGTCGGGCTAAAAGAACGCCACGGCGGTGTCTTGTTGAACGTTTTGCTGTCGCTTTTTTCAAAAAGCGACCGCCCATCCAACGCGCGGAGCGTTGGTCGCCGCGCGCACGCGGCGAAACATCTCTTGCGGCGTGTTCTTTTTTGCTAAGCGCAAATCGCGAAGCGAGTTGCAGCTGAGCGCAGCGAAGT
>JAZOMF010000064.1:0-9628 GCA_045653805.1 Eubacteriales bacterium | reverse complement strand
TGTCGGTTGGCGTCGCTCTTTGCGACAGCTCCACTATTCTACCACTTTCTCCCCTTTTTGTCAATACCTTTTCCTAATTTTCTTTCACTTTGTATACTATTTTAATTTCAACAACTTTTTATCTATCATTTTGTGCATTTTGCCGTTTAGTTTGCTTAACTTTGCAAAAAAACCATATAAAACAAGCGAAAAGTCTCGTTTTTTGTATATACTATATCGCTTTTTCTTCATTATATATTATAATAGCCTTTTAATTGTCTTGTAAAACAAAAGGCACCCTTTTGGGTGCCTTTTGTTTTGGTGGGCCAACAGGGACTCGAACCCCGGACCGACCGGTTATGAGCCGGTAGCTCTAACCAACTGAGCTATTGGCCCGCATATTTGCGGTGCTGTTTTTGGACAGCTTTATTATTTTATCACAACTACCCCACTTTGTCAATAGATTTTCCAAAAAAATTCAATAAAATTTATGTAATATTTCATTCCACTGTTATAATGCGGACAAGACGTATATTTGCCAATCGATCCGCATAAATTGTACTACCCAATATAAATAATAAGGAGACAAAAAGATGAAGACAAACAAAACACATCTTGCGGCACTACTTCTTTCGGGTGCTGTTATCTGCGCCGCTTTTACCGGATGCTCCACAGCAAGCGAAACATCCCCGCCCGATCAAAATCAAGTATCTAACCCCACTCAAAGCTCCACCGCTCCCGACAATTCTTCTCTTCTGCTACAGATAGAATATTATGAAGGAATAATCAAGGACCTTGAGGCGCATTTACTGAATGAAAAAGAAGAAAGCTACATAGCCGCAGCAACCTACAAGCAAACCATCGCAGAGTTTGAAGCAAAAATCGATTCTTTGAATAAAAAAATAGAAATACTATCAAAACAGGATTCGCAAACGCCAAGCGATCCTCAATTTAAAGAACAAGTAGCTCTAACCCCAAAACCAAGTACAAGTAACAACAATGAATCATCCGTCGAATTCATCTGCAACGGTCTTATTATAACCCAATACAACGGTAATAAAACCACCGTTAATATTCCCGAAAGCTTAAACGGCACCGTACTAACTCAAATAGGTGAGGAAGCCTTCAAGAACAGCAAAGTGGAAAAAGTCATTCTCTCTGACAAGATAGAATATATTGATTGGTTTGCCTTCTCGGGATGCAAAAATCTGTCGGAGATATACATCCCAGCATCAGTCACCTACATTGGATACGGGGCGTTTGATAATTGTTCTTCGTTCCTTGTCATCAAGTGTCCCAAGGGCTCTTATGCCGAAGCATATGCCAGAAGTTGGGGAATAATTGTAATAACCGAATAAAGTTAAAAAGATATCCGCCATTCAGCGGATATCTTTCATTTACATTATATATTATCTGAACTTAATGATGTACGATCTTCCGTCGAGCTTGTAATTGACAACAAAACCACTCTTGGCTCTTTCAACCTTGATGTTCTTCGCACGCGCAAGATTGCACATCTTAGCAAATCTATGCTTCTTCTTCTGGTCAAATGCCGCACCGCTATCCTGGAAGATAATAACAGATGTGAACAAGCCTGCTATGTTGGTAAGCACGTTTTGCTCGGCACTGTTAAGGTTTTCGTCAAAGAAGAACTCCTTTTCATCGAATGATATACCACAGGGCACAGATAGGAATGCCCTCTTATTAAGTGCTCTTCTGAAGACAATATCCGCTGCTGCATTTTTTACTGACACACTCTCGCGATAGAATTTATTAGCATATGCCGCGGGCATCTTATTGGCATAAGCATCACAGCTAATCGCGCAATAATCAGCAACACCAAATGCAGGCATAAGGGGAGTATCGTCAGCATACATCAACTTGCCTCCACAGCACTCGCGTAAGAACTCCATTGCGGAGCACATTCTCTCACCTCTGCTCTTTCCGTTACCGCAGGAAATACCTGCAACGTATAGATTTTCAAGCTTGATAAGATCAAATCCCCACATATAGAGAATAGTGTGAATCGTCTCTCTCACGTATTCGCGAACATCCGCGTTCTCAGAATCGAGAACATAAAGGTTCTTCTTTGCCTTTATAAATCTTCCGTTAGGCATGCAGAGCATCCAATCCTTGTGCTTTTCATACACTTCGGAATCCTCCCCAACCGTAAAAGGAGAGATGCAAATACCCGAGATCATGTCTGCATTTTTGATCTTATCGGAAAGCGGACGCAAGCCTCTTGGAAATTTGTCATCATAGGGAGTCAACCAATTTCCGTGCACACAGTATTCACCATCAATAATGTAAGCATTAGCCTTGACAGGGAAGCATCTCTGTACCGCGGAAAGTTTGCGAAGAATTATCTTTTCATCAATAACGTCGAGCTTTTGTGTGGAATATCCTATGAGCTCGGGAGCGGGAATATTATCGTTTTTCCCAATCGCTTCAAACCACTTATCAAATACCTCGCTCTCGCTTCCCTCCGCAAAGAAGATAGACATCGCCTTATAGTTATCAAAAATCTTAACGCCTTCAATATCCTTTGACACCTTCAAGGTAGCGGTGTTAGCATCATACTTGAAAACAGTGTAGCCGGTAGATTCATCAAGGGAACCGAAAAAACGATAGTTATCTCCATTTCTAAAATAGCAATAGGAGAAGCCGTGGGTTATTCCGGGCTGATTCTTATATTTAACTATGGAATAGTCTCCACCGACGACCTCGGTGTACACTCGGTTAGCGTATGCGGACACCGCATCTACACCGCGCATCTTATATCTGACCGAATGCTCTCTGCTATCGGTTGCAGACTGGAATCCATTCATAAATATGACCTCATCCTCGGCAACCTCAAGCGGAATTCTTACAGATACTGCCGCAGGAGAGAACTTTGAAGTAATATGCAAATTGTAAGTATTATCCCCCTTATCAACAGTATACTGCGCATACTTTGGGTTTGTTGCCGTATCGGCAACTATACCCGAGGGAGTAAAATAAGCGCCGACCGCCTTGATAGACAAATTCATATAATACCTCCGAAAATAACGCATTGTGTGGTTACGACACGTCGCATTACATTATCATATATATTTTATCATAAAAACATTAAATTTGCAATAACTAATTACACTTTTTCAAGTGTTTTTTTGTGTACAAATCGTTTTTTCCGAAAAATTCATTTTTTTTGAAAAACTTTTCGTTTTGCTATTGATTTTTTTAAAATTATGTGATATAATACTACGTACGCAATGCGAAAACTTTGTTTTCGTGCTTGAATTTGTTTATAATTTATCATATTACCATGGAAAAAGGAGGTAATAAAAATGGATATAGCATTCGGCGTTGTACTGTTGGTTCTTTCCGTTGCGCTTATCGCTTTGGTTCTCTTCCAGTCCGGTAAGGATAAGAAGCTTTCCGGCACTATCGCAGGAGGAGCAGAGACCTTCTTCGGCAAGAGCAAGTCTACTGACTACAGCAAGACTCCCTCTATCGTTACTGCAATCGTTTCCGTTGTATTTGCAGTAGTTGCATTTGCAGCATTCCTTGTACTCGGTTGATAACGATAAAATAAAAAAGTCCGCTTGGCGGACTTTTTTATTTTGTTTTCTTCTTCTTTCCTGTTGACAATGATCCTTCGTTATGTTACAATATTACTATATTATTTATTTGAATTTTTGAATTTGAAAGGATACTCAAATGGCTCGCTTCAATCCAGGTCCTCGCCGCATTAAAAAGCCGGTTAATTTGAACGATTTTTCGCTCACATTAATAACCGTAATTTTGATTGCAATCGTTGCAATAGTTCTCATCACCGCAATCTACGGAATTATTTTTGCAATATCGAACCCCTCCGACCTTCTTCCCGACCTCGGCAGCGTAGATGCTTCAACCGATGGGGATTATCCCTTTAAGCAGGATATAAATATCTCCCTTCCCGAATTCAAGGAAGGAAACAATGAGATCTCAGGTATCAACTCCACAAACGCCGTTATCTATGACGTTACCGACAACGAGATAGTAGCTTATAAAAAATCCCAGACCATTATTTATCCTGCATCCCTCACCAAGGTAATGACCTTGATCGTGGTTTATGAGAATCTTCCCTCCGAAGAGTCTCTTAATGACGTGCTTACCATTAATATTCCTCTCGGAGAGCATTCGGGATACGGATTTCAAATGGGAGAAAAGCTTACTGTAAAGGATCTTATCTACGCCGCAATACTCCAGTCCGACGGTGTTGCCTGCATTACTCTTGCAGAATACATAGCGGGAAGCGAAGCAAAGTTCGTCGAAATGATGAACGCAAAGGCTCGCGAGCTCGGTCTTAAGGAGAGCACCACGCTCTTCCAAAATTGCTCCGGCTTGCATCACAAGTACCACTATTCCACCGCTTACGATATGGCAGTTATCACTGCTTACGCTATGAAGAACACCTTCTGCGCAAACGTTCTCACATCTCTCAGCTACAAGCCCAGCGAGAACTTCCGTCCCGGTGAAGGCTGCACCTTCTGGCACCAATTCCTCCACAACCAACTCAACGACGGAGCTATCCAGCCCACTAATGCCACCATTAAGGGCGGCAAGCTCGGTTGGACCGGAAATGATAGCGGATACTGCATCACCTCCTTTGCGCGGGGCAAGAATGGACACACCTACGTTGTGGTTACCGCTAAAGCCGAAAGCTGGGCAACCGCAGTGGATGACACCGTTAACATTTATAAAAATTATATTGATTGATCTAAAAAACGGTCTGCCGAGGCAGACCGTTTTCTTTTATTTTTCAAACCCGTGTACAAATCCCGAAACGTCTGCAGAGCAAATATCGCCGCCAACGACCTTGTTGCGATATACAAGAACGTTGGCATACACCTTGCCCTCATAGTCCTCATAATTGGTGACCTCAAAGGTATAGCGAGTCAACTCTTTCTTTTTATATTTTGAAAGATCGAGACCTTGAGATTTCTGGATCTCATTATACGCCGCAAAGACCTTATCAAAATCCGACGGGATAGTCACCTTTGCGCTCTCGGGTGAGCCTCCGTCAACCGTCCAGCCAAACTGTGAAAGGAAATTCACTGCATCCGCCGCACTTTTCACTTTATCGTAGCTAATGCTCTTTTCGCCTTCCACCTGCGCTCCTGTTGTGACCGAGCTAAAGCCATCGGCATACACCGGCACAAAAGCAACAATCGCAATAAGAGCCGCAAGCGTGACCGATATTATCCCCAAAAGCTTCAACGTTGACGCCTTAAATGAATAAATAAACATATCTTCCTCCCAAAACCTAAATATCTTTACTGAATTATATTTCAAGGAGAACGAAAATATGATAATACATAAAAAAACGGCAAACGCCGTTTTTTTAAAATATAGATTTTATATCCGCATTTCTCTGTCTGGGCTTGTGCTTTTTTACACTGTGCACTATCGATAGTAGTACAAATGTAGCCAGTAGCGATGAGCCTCCGCAGGACAAGAACGGAAGTGTAATTCCGACAACGGGAAGCATTGCCAGACACATTCCTATGTTTTCTACGGTCTGCACTACAAGTATCGCCGCCACGCCTACGCAGATCAGCGAGCCGTAATCATTGCCGCAGCTTTTAGCGATGAAGAGTATTCGAACTATCATCAAAATCAGCAAGCCAATTACAAAAATACCACCTATAATGCCGAACTTCTCGCAAATCGTAGCGAAAATAAAGTCGGTGTGAGATGCAGGGAGCACCTCGTAATCGCCCTTGCCCATAAGTCCGATGCCAAATAGTCCTCCATTTTCAATGCACTGCTTGGATAACAGTGCTTGCATTCCTTTACCTGTAGGGTCAAGCTCGGGATTAAATCCTACAATTATTCGTTCCTGCTGGTAGGGTGCCAAAAATTCCCAAAGCACCGGGAACGCCAATATCATAGACACGATTCCGCCGAGATAATAGAATCCCGAAAGTCCGCCAACAAAAAGCATGATCGCCAAAAATGCCATATAAACCAGCGCAACTCCAAGATCTCCCGAAAGAAGTATAAGACCCACGATAAGACCGGCGTGAAGAGCCAGGAAAACAAGCGTTTTGGGATGATTTATCCGCTCTCTGACCGCACTGATGTGCTTTCCAAAGGTGCAGACCATGGCGATCTTGACAAACTCCGAGGGTTGTATCATAACTCCAACCACAGGAATCTTTAGCCATGACTTATTCGCCGTCTCCATATTCTCACCCGAGCTACCCAGCACAAGTGTAACGATCAGTATCAGTGCCGAGCCCGCGAGCATAAATATCCACAATTTATCGGTTATTGTGTGATAATCAATATTTGCAATTATAAACGTAGCAATAATACCCGCCGTCGCCATAGCGACCTGCATTATAAGCTTTCGCGTTCCAAAGTTGTCCATCGCGCCGAAGATCGTGACGATACTGATAAGCGAAAGAAGAGCCGTGCAGATAAACAGTATCGGGTCAATACTTTGTATGCAGTTTTTAATATATTTTCCGATTGACGATATCATATACTACTTCTTTCACTTTAATATACGTAAAAGAGGGGAAACCCCCACTTGTGTGTTTCCCCTCTTTCGGCTACGCCGAAATTCACCCCTTCGTGGCGCTTTCGAACGATAAGGTTATTTCGCCGCTTGCGAGCGGCGACCAACGCTCCGCGCGTTGGATCAGCGGGTGCTTTTTGAAAAAAGCAACACAAAAACTTTTCAGTAGATAACGTCTGACTTAACTTAAAGTTTATCCGTCTTAATACTGTCTTCCCCAGACAACCATATGCTTAGCATCCTTGCCGCAGCATACGCACTTGTCGGAGAGATGATCCTCTACAAAAGGAATACAACGGGACTTAACGCCGCCGGTCACGTCCTTCAGCTTGTCCTCACATTCAACGTCGCCGCACCACATAGCCTTGATAAAGCCGGGCTTGTTCTCTGCGATGTCGAGGAACTCCTCGTAGGTAGTTGCAACATTGGTCTTTTCGGCCAGGTTCTTCTCTGCACGTGCCACAAGCTCGTCGTGAACGAACTTGAG
Organism: Eubacteriales bacterium; assembly: GCA_045653805.1. Taxonomy (GTDB): domain Bacteria; phylum Bacillota; class Clostridia; order Oscillospirales; family CAG-272; genus SVTX01. The sequence goes on along the minus strand of JAZOMF010000064.1, from coordinate 2,615 downwards.
CATCTTTTCAACCTCGACTTCAAGGTTATCCATAGAAACAAAGTTCTTCTCTCTGGATACACGGGAAACGAGTACACAGCTGCCGCTCTCAATATCACGAGGACCAACCTCAAGACGAACAGGAACTCCCTTCATCTCGTACTGGCTATACTTCCAGCCGGTGGACTGATCGCTATCGTCAAGCTTAACTCTGATTCCCTTTGCCGCAAGGCGAGCCTTGAGCTCCTGAGCCTTTTCAAGTACGCCCTCCTTATGCTGAGCAACAGGTATGATAACTACCTGAATAGGTGCTACCGCGGGAGGAAGGATAAGACCGTTGTCGTCACCGTGAGCCATGATGATAGCACCGATCATTCTTGTGGAAACACCCCAAGAGGTCTGGTGAGGATATGTGACCTTGTTATCTCTGCCGGTGAAGGTGATGTCAAACGCTTTTGCAAATCCATCGCCGAAGTAGTGAGTAGTACCGCCCTGAAGAGCCACGCCGTTGTGCATCATAGGCTCAATGGTGTAGGTCTCCTCCGCACCCGCAAACTTCTCTTTTTCGGTCTTTCTACCGGTGATAGCGGGAATAGCGAGGCAGTTAAGATAGAATTCCTCGTAAACGCGGAGCATCTCCCGGGTCAGCTCGCGAGCCTCCTCGGCGGTCTCGTGCATGGTGTGACCCTCCTGCCATAGGAACTCGCTGGTACGAAGGAAGGGTCTTGTAGTCTTTTCCCAACGGCAGACGTTTACCCACTGATTATAGATCTTGGGCAGGTCGCGGTAGGACTGAATAATATTCTTAAAGTGATCGCAGAAAACAGTCTCCGAGGTAGGACGAACGATAAGACGCTCGGAAAGAGTGTTCTGACCGCCGATAGTGACGATAGCGCACTCGGGAGCGAAGCCCTCAACGTGATCCTTTTCCTTCTGAAGCAGGCTCTCGGGAATAAACATGGGCATATAAACGTTTTCCGTGCCTCTTGCCTTGAATCGAGCGTCAAGCTCTCTCTGTATATTTTCCCAAATAGCGTAGCCGTAGGGACGGATGATCATGCATCCCTTAACGCCCGAATAATCGGCAAGCTCCGCTTTTTTAACAACGTCGGTGTACCACTGAGCAAAATCTTGGTCCATGCTCGTGATCTGTTCAACCATTTTTTCCTTTGCCATAATTTTAAACTCCAAATTACTTTATATAATAATTATTAAATACTTAATAGAATTATTATAAATCAAAACATCGCCTTTGTCAAGCGGTCAAAAGATAATTCCACAAAAAATTCAACAAGTCTGATAAAGGGATCGAAAAATCTCGTCAAAATGCACACAAATGCCCTAATTTTGTTGTGAAATAAATAAAATGTAACAATTTTTAAAAAATTGCAAAAAAGCTCTTGCATATTTCTCAAAAATGAGTTAAAATATATAATTGGGAAGATAAGGTAGAATTATTTTCTCAAAACATAGTAAAAAATAAAATAAATAAACGGAGGACATTAAAATGTCAGTAAAAGTTGCTATTAATGGTTTCGGCCGTATCGGTCGTCTCGCATTCCGTCAGATGTTCGGCGCAGAAGGCTACGAAGTAGTTGCAATCAACGACCTCACCAGCCCCTCTATGCTCGCTCACCTTCTCAAGTACGATACCGCTCAGGGTAACTACGTTGCTATGGGTCACACCGTATCTGCTAACGACGAGGAAGGCACCATCACTGTTGACGGCAAGACTCTCAAGATCTATGCTGAAAAGAACGCTGCAGATTGCCCTTGGGGTGAGCTTGGCGTTGACGTTGTTCTCGAGTGCACCGGTTTCTACTGCTCCAAGGATAAGTCCATGGCTCACATCCAGGCAGGCGCTAAGAAGGTTGTTATCTCTGCTCCCGCAGGCAACGACCTCAAGACCATCGTATTCAACGTAAACAACGAGACCCTTACCGCTGAGGATCAGATCATTTCCGCAGCATCCTGCACCACTAACTGCCTCGCTCCTATGGCTAAGGCTCTTAACGATGCATTCCCCGTACAGTCCGGTATCATGACCACCGTTCACGCTTACACCGGTGACCAGATGATCCTCGACGGTCCTCACAGAAAGGGTGACCTCAGAAGAGCTCGTGCAGGCGCACAGAACATCGTTCCCAACTCCACCGGTGCTGCAAAGGCAATCGGTCTTGTAATTCCCGAGCTCAACGGCAAGCTCATCGGTGCTGCTCAGCGCGTTCCTACCTGCACCGGTTCCACCACTATCCTTATCGCAGTTGTTAAGGGTAAGGACGTTACCAAGGACAGCATCAACGCTGCTATGAAGGCTGCTGCTACCGAGTCCTTCGGTTACAACACCGATGAGATCGTTTCTTCCGACGTTATCGGTATCACCTACGGTTCTCTCTTCGATGCTACCCAGACCATGGTTGCAAAGATCGACGACGACACCTATCAGGTACAGGTTGTTTCTTGGTACGACAACGAGAACTCCTACACCAGCCAGATGGTTCGCACCATCAAGTACTTCGCAGAGCTTGCTTAAGTTTTGCGCATAACCAAAGCCGGAGGCTCACGCCTCCGGCTTTTCTTTTGGTAAAAACAGCCCCGAACCGGTGGTTCGGGGCTGTTTTGCATTCAGTTATCCA
>JAZOMF010000063.1:0-3197 GCA_045653805.1 Eubacteriales bacterium | reverse complement strand
AATGCGGTTTGGGTGAGCGATATAACGTATGTTCGAGCCGGTCCAGAAAACAAAATCGTTTGTGTGATCATTGATTTGTTCTCAAGAATGGTACTTTCGTATGCTGTATCGGATCGCATTGATACGATGCTTACCATTGAAACATTTTCAAAGGCATTTCAATGGCGCGGTGAACCGAAAAGCTTAATGTTCCACAGCGACCAAGGCGTACAATACACCTGCCATGCCTTCAGAGAGTTTTTGAAAGAATGTTCAGTAACCCAGTCGTGTGCTACGCCGGGTACTCCGACAGAAAATGCAGTCTGGGAGGCATTCTTTTCGAGAATGAAATACGGGGCGTTGTATCGTCAAACGTATTCATCTGCCGAATAAATTGACGAGGAGGTAAAAAAATATATTGATTACTATAACAATCGCAGACCTCATCGGCGATTGAATTTCAAATCACCATCCGAGATTGAAGCGGCATATTACGAAAGTTTAAAAGCATAGCAAAGAGCAACTCCCGATTAAAAACAGCGAGAGCATCTATTTCTTGGCGGAGAAATAGATGCTCTCTTTTCGCTGTTTAAAAGCATAGCAAAGGGCAACTCCTTTTTGAAAGTGTTCAAAAAGTGGTTACCCCCGCAATGGCTGGGATGGCCGGATTTGAACCGACGAGTGCCAGAGTCAAAGTCTGGTGCCTTACCGCTTGGCGACATCCCAATATTTAACTATGCTATTATATCAAAAAAAAGCGGTTGTGTCAAGTCCTTTTTTTATTTTACTTTGTTTTTTAAAAAAGGAATAGTCTCTTGTTTGGTAAATTTATTAGTATTCATTGTTTTATTGTTGAATAAATTTATAAAAAGTCGTATTTTATTGTTAATATTGCATATTGACAAAATTTAGAATGGGGAATATAATATCCAATGTAAGTTGAATTTTACACGTTTGCGCCCCGAGGGCGCTTTTTTGCGGACTTTTTAATCTATATTAAGAAATTGGAGAATTGAAATTATGGATACCGTACAGGTGTTACTCAGTATTTCTATTTGCGCTCTTGTGGGACTTCTTATGTCCCGTGTTTGTAAGCTTTTAAAGCTTCCTGCAGTTACAGGCTACCTTATCGCAGGTATTCTTGTTGGCTGCTACTGCCTCGGTAGCTTCACTTTGCCCGGCGGACTTGTTCTCGGATTTGATAAGCTTGACCACGGTCTTGATATTATCTGCTCCGTAGCCCTTGGCTTTATCGCTTTTTCTATCGGTAGCGAATTTAAGCTTTCTGAGCTGAAAAAGACGGGTAAGCAGGCAACCGTTATCGGTATTTTGCAGGCTCTCGTTACTACCGTTGTCTGTGCAGCTGTGCTTTTGATTTTGCACTTTGTACTTCTCAAGGTTACGGGCGAGGATATTCTTCCTATTCCTGCGGTGCTTGTGCTTTCTGCTATTGCAACCGCAACCGCTCCTGCGGCAACCTTGATGGTTGTTCGTCAGTACAAGGCAAAAGGTCCTCTTACCAACCTGCTTCTTCCCATTGTTGCTCTTGACGACGCGGTAGGTCTGGTTATCTTTGCGGTTCTCGTTGGTGTAGCAAAGGCTCTGGCAGGCGGCGAGCCCGATATCAAGTCTATCGTTATCGAGCCTTTGGTTGAGATAGTTTTCTCTCTCGTTATCGGTGCGGTGCTGGGCTTTGTGCTTTCCAAGCTTGAAAAGCTCTTCCATTCCAACACAAACCGTTTGAGCCTCGTAATTGCATTTATTTTCGCAACCGTTGCTATTACCGAGCTCAAGGAGATCCCTCCCATTTTCGGTGTTCACATTCATTTCTCGTCGCTCTTGACCTGCATGATGTGCGGAACTATCTTCTGCAACGTCTGCGAATGCTCCGACGAAATGATGGCAAGATCTGATAACTGGAGCAAGCCCCTCTTGGTTCTTTTCTTCGTTCTCAGCGGTGCCGAGCTTGATCTCAGCGTATTTACACAGCCCCTTTTGGTTCTTGTAGGCGTTGTTTACATAGTTTCCCGTTGCCTCGGTAAATATTTCGGCGCTATGGGCTCTGCAAAGATGACCAAGTGCTCTCCCGACATCGTAAAATATCTTGGAATTACCTTGTTCCCTCAGGCGGGCGTAGCTCTTGGAATGGTTAAGACCGTGCAAAATGACGGAGTGCTTGCAGGAGACATAGCAAACACTATTTCCTTTGTGATCCTTTTTGCGGTTCTTGTTTATGAGATCGTTGGCCCTGTTATGACCAAGTGGGCATTGACCAAGGCAGGCGACATTACCGAAAAGCCCAAGGATGCCAGCAGACGAGTTAAGAACGTTGAGAGAGAGCGTCACGATTTCCGTTGGTTGATGGGACATATCGTTCATCATGAGCATCATGAGAATCACGAAAAAAACGATAAAAAATAATTTAATAGACTGAATAAAGAAGCCATCGTGTGAGCATAATCCTTTTATTATTAAAATGAAAGGATGCTTATACGATGGCTTCTACTAAAAAATTACTTATTTGTACCTTTGTTATTCTTGCGATTGCGCTTGTTGCGGGTCTTTTTCCCGTTCACGGTGAGGAGGAGATCTATGACACCGTGGTGAGACTTCACGTGCTTGCCAACTCGGACAGTGCCGCAGATCAAGAGCTAAAGCTAAAGGTGAGAGACCGTGTTATAGAGCTTGTCAGCCCTGCAGTGGAGGATTGCACAACACAAAGCGAGGCGATAGCGGCGATCGGCTCTATTATGGACGAGCTGGAGCTTGCCGCCGAGGAGGTGGTTACATCAGAGGGTTATGACTATGATGTAAGCCTGCTTATTGGTGAAGAATATTATCCTACCAAGACTTATGAGACCTGCGCGTTTCCGGAGGGAGAATACGTTTCTTTGCGTGTCTGCATCGGGGAAGCCGAGGGTCAGAATTGGTGGTGCTGCCTTTTCCCGCCTCTTTGCTTGTCTGCGGCAAGCGACACCTCTGCGCAGAGCAACGCGGAGGCGTTTATTTCCGTCGGACTTACTGGCGACCAGTATAAGCTGATCACCGAAAGCGATAAGCCTCAATACAAGGTTAGATTTAAAATACTTGAAACGGTGCAAAAGCTGTTTAAATAGGTAAATTGATGTTTATCGGTGAGAGGGACGACACCATACGCCGTAGGGGAGGGGCTTGCCCCTCCCGTTAACGAACATTTAAATTCAACGAGCGGGACGCCG
>JAZOMF010000062.1:0-51444 GCA_045653805.1 Eubacteriales bacterium | reverse complement strand
GTGGGGAGAAGCTTGTTAACGTCGGTGTGAGGTCTGGGGATAACGTGAGTAGCTACTACTTCGCCGAGTCTGCTTGCTGCTGCGCCGCCTGCCTCAACTGCTGCCTTAACTGCTCCAACGTCGCCGCGAACCATAACGGATACGAGTCCGCTACCGATCTTCTCGGAACCGATAAGCTGTACGTTAGCTGCCTTAACCATAGCATCTGCTGCCTCGATTGCTGCTACGAGACCTCTGGTCTCAACCATTCCTAATGCTTCATTCATGATGAAATTCTCCTTTTTATAAATACAAATTTTTTTATAACAATTTTTTATTCGCTCAGATCCATATTTCTGAGCTTGTCCTTACCGGTTGCGGTAAGGTCTGCGAACCACTGAACCTGATCGTCAAGTCCTGCGATTACCTTGGAGGTGATGTAAAGACCTCTCTTTTCGGCCTCTGCAACGCCTGCATCGTGAGCCGACTGAACTGCGCCCGCGTTGCCCATGAACTTAACCACCATAACCAGCGGTACGGGACACGCTTCTGCATTTGCAGGCTTGTTCTTGTCGATGGCTACAACCTTAACGTTTGCCGTCTTTGCAACGGTATCCGCTACTACTATCGAGGTCGTGTAGCCGTAGACCTCAATCATTCCAAGTGCCTGTGCCATATCGGTGACCTCTTATCACTCGTTGATATAGCAGATCTTGATACCCTTCTGCGCTACGTTTGTTTCCATAGCCTCGTTCATTTTGTCGAGGGGGAAGGAGTGTGTAATAAGATCTTCGATAGGAATGTTCAACTCGCGGCACTGCTTAAGGAATGCCACGGTCTTGGGATAATCCTCTGCGGAGTAGTCCCAGGAGCCGACGATGTCGATCTCCTTGTTGCACATAGCGACGTGGGGGTTTATCTGGTATTCACCGTTGTTAACGAAGAATCCCATTTCACACATACCACCACCGCGGCGGATGTAGCTGTAAATGTCAGCAGCCGCAACGGGAGCGCCGGTGCACTGATATGCGAAGTCAACGCCTACGTTGTTAGCGATAGCCTTGATCTTAGCAACTCTCTTGTCAAGAGTGTCCTCATCGGGACGGCGGAAGCAGATGGTGGTCTTAGCACCCATCTTCTGTGCTACCTTAAGTCTGTCTTCGTTACCGTCAACCGCGATGATGTGGTTGATACCTGCCGCGCGAAGAACAGTGATCATTACGAGACCAACAGGTCCGCAACCCTGAACGAGAACCTTAGAGCCGAAGTTGAGAAGACCGGTCTTCTGACCTCTCTCGAGAGCGTGTACGCAAACGCATGCAAGCTCGAGGATCATTCTCTGCTTGAGGTCGAGCTCGTTAACCTGGAAGTAGGTTACACCGAATCCGCCCTTGATTACCATGTAATCAGCGAACCAACCGTTAACTCTGTTGCCCTCAGCGGTACCTCTCTTGTCACCGATCAGACCGAAAACGCCCTGATTGTCACAAAGATTGGTTCTGCCGGGAACCATGCGGCATGCGTAGCAATCGCCGCAGCTGAGAACGGAGGTAACTATCTTGTCGCCAACGCCGAGGGGCTTGCCCGCGGTATCGGTCTTGACGTTTTTACCGACCGCAACGACCTCACCTGTACCCTCGTGGCCGAGGATTACGGGGATAAGACCGAAGGGGTCCATCTTCCATTCGTGTACATCGGTTCCGCAAACACCTGCACCCTCAACGCGGACGAGAATGTCGTCATCGCCAAGAGGAGGAATGGGGAGCTCCTGTATCTCGATTTTCTTGGGACCGGTAAGCATTGCAACGTGAGCAGTTTTGGGGATGGGACCTGCTGCTTTTGCAGAAGGAGTAGCACCACCCATGGAGCTGATCACAGAGCGAACGATGCTTTCGATCTGAGAAGCTGTGATATCCATGTTATGTATATCCTTTCATAGATTTTTTAGATTATTCTAAAGCTATCAACCATTACGCAACGGCGCTTTCTGGTGAAGGAACGAGCCGATGTGATGCCCTCGCCGGTAGGACCTGCGATGGTAAAGGTTGTGTGACCCTCACCGCCAAAGCCGATTCCCGCATAGGAGGGAGCGTTCTTGACGAAGATGGTGGTCTCGACAGCTCTTGCAAATGCAGTGAGATTGTCGATATTTTTGGAGTGCATGTGAGCGGTGTGGCGGTTGCCGTGCTCTGCTTTGACCGCAAGGTCGATTGCCTCGTCGATGTTTCTAACGCGGACGATACCGAGGATAGGCATCATAAGCTCTTCCTGCACGAAATCGTGCTCGAAGGGAACTTCAGCGATAGCGCAGCGGATATTGGGACCAACCTTGATGCCGATCTTCTCGAGGATCACGCGGCAGTCACGACCAACACAGTCACGGTTAACGATCTTCTTGACCTTCCCGTCCTTGCCTGCCTTCTCAACGAGAACGATCTTAGCAAGCTGGTCTGCCTGAGCCTTAGTGAGAAGAATGCATCCGTTCTTCTGCATTCCTGCGATAAGTCTGTCGGCAACGTTTTCAAATACGAAAACTTCCTTTTCTGCGATGCAGGGGAGGTTGTTGTCGAAGGTACATCCGTCGATGATGTCCTTTGCAGCCTTATCGATGTCGGCGGTGTCGTCAACAATAACAGGGGGATTACCTGCGCCTGCGCCGATTGCCTTTTTTCCGGAGGAAAGAACCGCCTTAACCACTCCGGGACCTCCCGTGCAAACGAGAAGCTTGATGGAGGGGTGCTTATACATTACGTTTGCGGTATCAAGGGTGGGCTTGATAACGCTGGCAACGAGAACCTCGGGGCCTCCTGCGCTACGAACTGCTCTATTAACCAGGTCGACTGCGTAGTTGGAGGTTGCGATAGCGCCGGGGTGGGGATTGAATACAACGCCGTTTCCTGCGGCTATCATGCCGATACTGTTGCATATTACGGTCTCGGAGGGATTAGTGGATGGAGTAATCGCTCCGACTACTCCGAAGGGAGCCATTTCGGTGAGGGTAAGACCGTTATCGCCGGTTCTTGCCTCCTCGATGATGTCCTCCGTACCCGGAGTCTTGTCAGCCACAAGATTATGCTTTGCAAACTTGTGGTCAACACGACCCATCTTGGTTTCAGCAACACCGATCTCAGCCATAATGTGAGCCTCGGCTCTGGTGAGATTACGAATTGCTGTAATAACCTTTTCTCTGTCCGCAACGCTCATGGAGCGAATTGCTCTGTAACCGGCATTTGCTACCTCTATGGCTTCTTCCATGGTGGCGTAAACACCGATAAGCTTGCGTCCCTTGTACTGAGTAGAATCCCAGTCCTTTGTCGCTGCGGGAGCAGTGGGTGCTGCTTTAAACTCGGACACGACCTGCGCTACTATAGCGTTGATCTGTGCCTCGGTAAGATTAAGTGCCATTTTGGGTCTACTCTCCTTTCTCAGATTTGTGAGACGTTATTATAATAATTATTGAAGAAAACTTCGTCTCGAATTATCTGCCGAGAGCAGCGAGAACCTTCTTGGTAATTTCAGAAACGAGAGCATCGCCCTGTACTGCAGGAGCTGCGTGGTTGCCGCAAGAGCAGCTACCGCCGTTATCCTTGCACTTGCAGTTGGAAGTGCCGTTGTTGGGGCAGGACTTGCATCCGGGGTGCTTGCCGGGAAGGTTGAACTTCTTACGGAGCTCCATAAGTCTCTCAAGCTCATAGCAGGAGATCTCTTCGATGTGAGCATCCTTACCTACACCGATCTGACGAGCATAAAGGTTGATCTTTGCGTTGAACTCAACCTCTTCCATAGTGAAGCAAGCTCTCTGAAGAGTGTTACCAACGGTAAGAGCACCGTGGTTCTTAAGAAGGAATGCGTCGTGCTTCTGGATGTAGGGCATGAGGGACTCGGGGATCTCCATGGTGGAGGGCATACCGTAGTCACAGGTAGGAACGTGACCAATGGTAAGAATTGCCTCGGGGAGGATGTACTGGTCGAGCTCTACGCCTGCAACGGTGAAAGCGGTTGCAACGGGGGGGTGAGCGTGAACAACTGCGTTAGCGTCGGGACGCTCCTGATAAACTCTCATGTGCATCTTGATCTCGGAAGAAGGATTGAGCTTACCGTCGATCTTGTTACCCTGAGCATCGATCTTGATGATCATGTCGGGGGTCATGTAGCCCTTGGATACGCCTGTAGGAGTGCAGTAGTACTCGTTGGGGCCTACCTTAACGGAAATGTTACCGTCGTTTGCTGCTACGAAACCGAAGTCATAAATTCTTTTACCGATGTCGCAGATTTCTTTTTTGATTTCGAAAGAAGATTGTGCCATTTTTGTATTCCTTTCACAAATTTATTTCAAATTATTTGATTACTTATTTAACCAGCTCGTAGGTGTCGGAAGCGATCATAAATTCCTCATCGGTAGGAATTACTACAACCTTTACCTTGGAGTCGGGTGCGCTGATTACGATGTTCTCGCCTCTGGGACCTCCAAAGTTTGCATCAGCGTCCATCTTGATGCCGAAGAATTCCATGTTGTCACCAACAAGCTGACGGGTCTTTGCATCGTTCTCGCCAAGACCTGCGGTGAAGATAAGAACGTCGAGACCGTTCATTTCAGCGGTGTAAGAACCGATGATCTTCTTTGCCTGACGAACAAGAAGCTCCATAGCGAGCGCTGCTCTTTCGTTGCCCTCGTTAGCCGCTGCCCAAACATAACGAGCGTCGTTGGAAACGCCGGAAACGCCGAGAAGGCCGGACTTCTTGTTGAGTGCATCGTTTACTTCGGAGACAGTCATGCCGCTCTGCTTGCAAACGTACTCAATAATAGAGGGGTCGATAGTACCGCAACGAGTGCCCATAGGGAGACCTTCCTGGGGAGTGAAGCCCATAGAGGTATCAACTGCCTTACCGCAATCAACTGCGGTGATGGAAGAACCGGAGCCGATGTGGCAAGATACGATCTTGGTTTTGTTATAGTCAAGTCCGAGGAACTCACAAGCCTTCGCGGAAACGTAGCGGTGAGAAGTGCCGTGGAAGCCGTAGCGACGAACACCGTACTTTTCATACCATTCGTAGGGAAGGGGATAAACGTAAGCCTTGGGCTCAAAATCAGAATAGAAGGAGGTATCAAATACACCAACGTGGGGGATCTTATCCATCAAAGCCTTACAAGCGGCAACACCCTTGAGAGCGGGAGGACCGTGAAGAGGATTGATGGGAACGATGGATTCGATGTAGTTAAGCTCTTCCTCGCCAAGCACGCAGGACTTGGAAAGCTTGCCACCGTGAGCAAATCTGTGACCGACTGCGCTGATCTCGTCAACGCTTGCGATAACGCCAAGCTCGGGATCGGTAAGAAGCTGGAGCACAAGTGCGATAGCCTCGTTGTGGGTGGGCATAGGGTAGTCTGCTTCGTAAGTCTCCTTTCCGGGACGCTTGTGAGTAATAGCGCCGGTAAGTCCGATCTTTTCGCACAGACCCTTAGCCAAAACCTTGCCGTTCTCCATATCAAAAAGCTGATACTTGAGAGAACTGCTTCCGGCATTGATAACCAGAATTTTCATAGTTTGGACCGTTCCTTTCTTTGCACAACTGCCCATTTGGCAAATTTGCGCATATGTTGAAGTTGAAATAGATTTTTTGTGATGTTTGCCCAAATTCCGGAGAAAACGGCAAAATCGCTCTACATCATATATTATAGCAAATAAAATATCTTTTTGCAATAGGTTTGGCTAATTTAAAAGTAAAATAGTGTACGAAAATTAAGGGTGATTTTTTTGCAAAATTTATAAAAAAATGCCACTGACAAAAAAATAACTATCTACTGTGATAAATAATTAACATTTACCACCTAATAAATGGAAATAATTACAGTTTTTACAATTTATAACATTAATTCACATTGACAAAAATTTATCGAAATTTTGCAGTAAAATCAAGCTTTTTTGAGGATTTTTAGGGAATTTTTTAAATACCTATTGTAAATATTAAAAAATTTTGCTATAATTAACATATAATGGGGAAATATGCCCGAGGGAGGTGCCCGAAATGAAAAAAATATATAAAAACGGGTATCTTTACGTCGAGGATATCGATGGCTATTTTGAGTTTGTGTACGGCTGGCTTTTAACCGACGGCGAGAAAATCTCCGAGACTCATTTTGGTGATTTTGCCGGAGACTGTAGCGCATTTGATGAGGTAGTCGATCTTGATAAGGCGTGCATAGCTCCCGGACTTATCGACGTGCATACTCACGGTCGTGCAGGCTGCGATTTCAATTCCGCTGATAAGGACGTGATGAAGATAATCTCTCGTTCTTATCTTGAAAGCGGCGTTACGAGCGTTATGCCTACTCTGGCTTCCGATACATTGGAGGGATTTAAGCGCTCCATTGAAAGCATCGCCTTGGCGAAGAGAGAGGGCGCGGGAAATTTCATCGGTGTTCATCTTGAGGGCAGATATTTAAATGAAAAGAGAAGAGGCGCTCATTCCGAGAGACTTCTGGCATCCCTTAACGGTGACGAGATCGAGTCTCTTATTATTAAAATGAAAAAAGTCGGCAAGGCTCACGTCAGCGCGGCGCTTGAATTGGATTTCGACGGAAGCTTTATAAGCTCGGCTTTGAAAAACGGCGCTACCTTGGGTCTTGCGCATACCGATGCAACTTTTGCAGAGGCGCAGATGACTTTTGAACGCGGAGCGACTTCCCTGACTCACACCTATAATGCCATGTCGCCCTTCCATCATAGAGACGGTGGTGCGGTCGGCGCAGGTCTTCTTAATAAAAATGTATATTGTGAGCTTATTGCCGACGGCTTTCACGTCTCGCCCGAGGCGGTGAAGCTGGCTTATCGGCTCAAGGGCGAAAAGCTTGTGCTTATCACCGATTCTATGGCGGCGACCGGCATGCCCGACGGCGAATACAGTATCGCAGGTCTTCCCGTCACGGTTAAGGACGGAAAGGCAAGAACCATCGAGGGCGCGATTGCGGGAAGCACCCTTTCACTGATAGACGGCGTTAAAAACCTCGCCGCCTTTGCCGAAATAACATTTCCTGATGCGCTTTACCACGCAACCATCGCCCCCGCTAAAATGCTTGGCATATTTGATACTGTCGGTTCACTTGAAGCAGGCAAGATTGCAAATATGCTCATATTTGATAATGAATTAAACGTCCGAGAAGTCATCTTCAAGGGCGAGAGCGTGAAAGGTACTATCTTTTGATAGGTAAATAAACTGTTTCACGCGCGAATTTTGCCTTGATGGCAAAATTCCTAAGCCGCCGCGAGCGGCGTAAAAGAGATTACAATAAGAAAGGCATACTGCCCATTCGCAGTATGTAAAGGTAAGACAAAATGGAAAAGTATTACATCACAACAGCGATTGCTTACGCATCCAAGAAGCCACACTTTGGTAACACCTACGAGGCTATAATGACCGACGCTATGGCGCGCTACAAGAGACAGATGGGCTTTGACGTGTTCATGTGCACAGGTACAGATGAGCACGGTCAGAAGATCGAGGATCTTGCAAAGGACGCAGGTATTACTCCCAAGGCGTACGTTGACAACGTAGCAGGCGAGATCAAGGATCTTTGGGATAAGATGAACGTAAGCTACGATCACTTTATCCGCACCACCGACGATTATCATGAGGATGCGGTTAAGAAGATATTCAAGAAGTTCTATGACAAGGGTGATATATATAAAGGAAAGTATGAGGGCTGGTATTGCACTCCCTGTGAGTCATTCTTCACAGAAACCCAGGCAGAGGGAGGCAAGTGCCCCGACTGTGGCAGACGCGTTCAGAAGGCAGAGGAGGAGGCTTACTTCTTCAAGATGAGCAAGTATGCCGATAAGCTTATGGAGCATATCGACAGCCATCCCGAGTTCATTCAGCCCGAGTCGAGAAAGAAGGAAATGGTAAACAACTTCCTTAAGGTTGAGGGCGGATTGCAGGATCTCTGTGTTTCCCGTACCTCCTTCTCTTGGGGTATTCCCGTTGATTTCGATACCAGACACGTTACCTACGTTTGGCTTGACGCACTGACCAACTATATCACCGCTATCGGCTTTGACCCTGATAAGTCCTATGAGGAGCAGAGCGAGAAGTTTAAAAAATATTGGCCCTGCGACGTGCACGTTATCGGTAAGGATATTCTTCGTTTCCACACTATCTACTGGCCTATCTTTCTGATGGCACTGGATATTCCGCTTCCCAAGCAGATTTTCGGTCATCCCTGGTTCAACTTCGGCGCGGATAAGATGAGTAAGTCTCGCGGAAACGTTATTTATGCTGACGAGCTTGCAGATAGATTTGGTATTGACGGTGTAAGATACTATGCGCTCTCCGAAATGCCCTTTGCAAACGACGGTAGTATCACCTACGAGACCGTTATCAAGAGATTTAATACCGACCTTGTAAACAACCTCGGAAATCTCGTTAAGCGTACCCTTGATATGCAGAAGAAGTATTTCGACAAGGTCGTTCAATCCCCCTCCGAGGCAGAGGAGCTTGATGCCGAGCTTAAAGAGGCTTGCGTAAAGGCTTATGAGGGTCTTGTTAAGAACATGGACGCATTCCGTGTTGCAGATGCTCTTGAGTGCATTTTCGAGATGCTCTCGCGCGCGAATAAATATATTGATGAAACCACTCCTTGGACTCTTGCTAAGGATGAGAGCAAGAAGGCTCGTCTTGGTACCGTTCTTTATAACCTCCTTGAGGCTATCCGTTGGGGCGCGGTAATGCTTGCTCCCTTCATTCCCGAAACCGCAGAAAGCGTTCTCTCTATGCTTGGCACGGACAAGACCGCATACGCGACTATCGGCTCTGCCGATAAGTTCGGAGCCATTGAGGCGGGTAGCGTAGTGGGCGACTCCAAGGTGCTCTTTGCAAGAATTGACGAAGCAAAGCTCCTCGCAGAGCTTGAAGCGGAGATGGCGGCAAAGAAGGCAGCTGCAGAGGCAGAGGCTAAGGCAAACGCTATTCCCGAAAAGCCCGAGGGTTGTGCACTTATCGGTATTGAGGACTTTATGGGCGTAGAGCTTCGCACCGCGAAGATCCTTGAGTGCGAAAAGGTACCCAAGGCCAAGAAGCTTCTTAAGCTCCAAATCGACCTTGGATACGAGAAGAGACAGGTCGTTTCTGGTATTGCAAAGTGGTATCAGCCAGAGGATCTTATAGGCAAGAAGATCATCGTGGTTGCTAACCTCAAGCCCGCAACTCTTTGCGGAATTGAATCTAACGGTATGATTCTCGCATCAGGTGAGGAAACCGTAAGAGTAGTGTTCCTTGATAAGGATACCCCTCTTGGAGAGAGAGTAAGATAATTGTGAATACCGGGGAGGGGAAGCGATTGTGTGTTTCCCCTCCTTTTGCAATTTTATTGTTTTTTGATAAATTGATGTTTATCGGTGAGATGGGCGACACCATACGCCGTAGGGGAGGGGCTTGCTCCTCCCGTTAACGAACATTTAAATTCAACGAGCGGGACGTCGAGGGCGCCGTCCCCTACGAATTTGAAATTGTTCAAAAACCTTCTACGGTAAACAAATTGGCAATCGTTTTAGACGGTAGGGGGCGGCGCCTCGTCGCCCCGTGACGAACATTTTTAAACCAACGAGGCGGGAGGAGCAAGCCCCTCCCCTACGGTTTTAGGGTGTCGCCATCACCCCGACAAATCAAAATTTGAAAAAAATTCTAAAAAATTGTAACCAATAGAAAAAAATAGCGACATATAGGGTGAAAGCCCGAAATACAAAGGAAGATCGAGGTACATCATGGACGACAGTAAGATCGTTGATCTGTATTGGGCTCGGAATGAAAAAGCCATCGACGAGTCAGACAAAAAATACGGCAAGATGCTGCGCTCTCTGTCACGCTCCTTGCTTTCCTCGTTTGAGGATGCCGAGGAATGTGTCAACGATACCTACGTAGGTGCTTGGGGTGCTATGCCCGACGCGCGCCCGCAGTTTTTAGGAGCGTTTTTGTCAAAAATAACTCGCCGCATATCCATCGACCGCTACCGTGAGAAGCACAGAGAGAAGAGAGGCGGAGTTGACAATCTCCTCAGCGAGCTCTCCGAGTGTATCCCTGCGGGAGATGAATATGAAAAAGAGCAGGACAGCCAAGCGATCAGCGCGGCGTTAAATGAATTTTTGCTCTCCTTACCAAAGGAGAAACGAGTAATGTTCGTCCTGCGATACTTTTATTCCAAGCCAATAAGCGAGATTTCCCGTCAGATGGATATGGGAGAATCGAAAATTAAGGTCACGTTGCATAGACTCAGAGAAGAATTAAGAGAAAGATTGGAGGAGCAGGAGCTGTTATGAATAAAAATGAAAAAAGCCAATACCTGCTTTCCATGGTCGGCGAGATCGACGACTCTATACTGCACGAGGCGGCATCCTATAAGCGCAGGCGCAAAAGAGTCTTTCTCATTCCCGTGCTTGCGGCGTGCCTGTCCGTGGTTATGGTTCTTTCGATGGCTCTGCCGCTGGCGGTTATCCTCACAGTTGATAATCTGCTGCCGGGTGACTTAAATTCTCCCAATCTCGACGTGGAGGGTGACGAGAACCTCGAAAACGATATGGGCGCAGTTATATCACCCTATGGTAAGCTTGATCTTCTTTTAAACGAGCAAAAGTCTGAGGAAAAATATCAAAAGCTTGACTCTGCCGAGGAGCTTTCGTATATCGGCACTGCCAGCCTCGTGTGGCAATACGAGGAGGGCGGAGAGATATACGTTGCCGAGCTGACCGCCACGGAGCTTGCAAGCGTGCAGGATTGCATGGGTAGCGGAAAGCAGGTGGGTGAGGACTCACCTACGCTCTCGGTCAGCGTTTGGGTGCTTGACGGAAAGGGCAACGTAAGCACTCCTTACCTCAAGGTCAACAACGGAAATGTTGGCTGCGAGATCTTTGACTACGAGGCAGAGATCATTCCCGGCGATGAGCTTGTAGATTGTATTTCGGATATCCTTAAATAAGATTTTTTGGAGGTCGCTATGAAAAAATTATTTAACACCAAATTTTTGTCGGCTATTTTAGCCATTTTGCTTACGCTTGCTATGGCAAGTTGTGCTGCTATGGGTGAATCAGCTCCCGGTGAGGATGGAGGCCTTGATTTACTGCCCGAGTGGAACGGCCCTAATTATTCTTCTCCCAGTGTGAACGGCGGAAATGCTGCAAACAAGGACGAGGCGCTTGAAGGTGGCGCGGCAGAAGGTGATATGGAGGCAGGCGACGTGGGGGTTAATCCCGAGTGGAATACCCCCGATATTCCCGAGGTAGACATACCTGAAAACAAACCTCCTGTATATGTAGAAAACCCCTTTATAAATACCACGGAGCAGAACACCTCTACCTTCTCGGCGGACGTTGACACCGCATCCTACACCTATTTCCGCAAGCTTGCTAAAAAGGGCTACGGATTTGATAATCTCAAAAACAGCGGAAGCCAGTTCAGAACCGAGGAATTTATAAATTATTTCAGATATGACGTTGCAGGCCCCAAGGAAAACGAGCTTTTCGGCGTTTACACCGAGCTTACCCCCTGTCCTTGGAACGCTGAGACCATGCTTTTCCGAGTGACCCTCCAGGCTGAAGAGGCCGTAAACGAGGGCGGTAATAACCTTGTGTTCCTCATCGACGTTTCGGGCTCTATGTCAAGCCAGGATAAGCTTCCTCTCTTGAAAACTGCTTTCTCTTATCTTGTGAGCAACCTTGGCGCAAATGATACCGTTTCCATCGTTACCTACTCTGGCAGAGAAGCGGTAGTGCTTGACGGATGCAACGGACTTGATACAAACGCTATTATGAACGCTATCAACTCTCTCCGCGCCAGCGGATCGACCAACGGTCAGGCGGGTCTTACCATGGCTTATCAGATCGCTGAAAAGCATTTTAAACCCAATGGTAACAACCGTATAATCATGGCATCGGACGGTGACCTTAACGTTGGAATAAGCTCTGCGGCAGAGCTTAAATCCTATATTGAAGAGAAGAGAGATCAGGGAGTTTACCTTTCGGTGCTTGGATTTGGCTCAGGCAACTACAAGGATGACAATATGGAAGCTCTTGCGGATAACGGTAACGGCGTTTACTATTACATCGACGGCGAGACTGAGGCTGAAAAGGTATTCGGTACCGACCTTCTCGGTACTCTCTATACTGTTGCGGAGGACGTTAAGCTCCAGATTGAGTTCAATCCCGACAGGGTAGAGTCCTACCGTCTCGTCGGATACGAGAATAGGGTAATGGACAACGAGGATTTTGAGAACGATAAGAAGGACGCAGGCGAGGTTGGCGCTTCTCATCAGGTAACCGTCGTGTATGAGGTCAAGATGGGTCAGCAGACTCCCGGTGCGAATACTATCATGACTTTACGGGTAAGATATAAGAATCCCGGCGAGAGCTTAAGTCTGCTTAACGAATACAAGCTCGGCAACGAAATAATGACTGCAGAGCCCACTGCCGACACTCGCTTTATCGGTGCGGTAATTCAGACCTGCATGCTCCTCCACGGAAGCGAATATGCCGAGGGTATCACCCTTGAGGGCATTGCTGAGGATCTTGAATCCCTTGATCTTTCGGGAGACTCCTACAAGGTTGAATTTAGAGATATAATGAAGAATTTTATCAAATAAAGCTCCCAATAAAAGCGCGGCGCATCTGTCAAAGGCAGATGCGCCATTTTCTATGTTTTGTAAAGCAAAAAGTTAAAATTTCACAAAAATTTCACTTGACAAATTCAAGTTTCGTGATATAATTAAATAGTTAACGATTAACGCGTTAACTTTTTTGTATTAATAGGCCGAAAGGAGAAGAATTTTGGTTCAAAAGGATAAAGAACTTGCACCTGTGCCGCAGGATGACGGATATTCTCCATTGCAGAGAACTATCCAAGCCTTTATAAAGGCAGACATTACGCACAGGCGCGCTATCGAGCAGTGGGCGACCGATGCGGGAATGCACCGCTCACAGCACCGCATGCTTATGTATCTTACCCGATGCGAGGGAACACCCTCACAAAAGGATCTTGCCAAGCATTTTGACATCAGCCCCGCCGCGGTTACGGTTACTCTTAAAAAGCTGGAGAGTGACGGATATATAGCGCGAGGAAAATGCGGAGAATGCTCCGATTCTCGAATAAACGAGATCAAAATAACCGAGCGAGGAAGAGCAGCGGCTATGCAAAGCCGAAAATACTTCCAGCACGTAGACAGCGAGGCGTTTAAGGGCTTTTCACCCGAGGAGCTCGACACATTTACATCCTTGCTTGAAAGAATGCAGGAAAACTTGAAAAATATCGCTCCCTTGCCCGTCGAGGAAGCGGAAAATAGCGAAATCAATCGAAAGGACACGAAAAAATGAAAAGATGGTTTAAATACATAAAGCCCTATCTGCATTTCTTCATTCTGGGCCCTCTTTGTATGATCGTAGAGGTAGTTGGTGAGGTCCTTATGCCTATGTTCCTCGGCGACATCCTTGAATGTGCGCAAAAGGGAACTCTCACCGTTGAGACCAGCTTGATAGTAATGGCAAAAATGATAGGTGCGGCGCTTCTTATGATGCTTGGAGGCGTTGGAGGCTCTTACTTTGGAGCGAAGGCGTCGGTTAACTTTGCCGCTGATCTACGTGCCGACCTTTTCCGCAAGGTGCAGGGATTTAGCTTTGCTAACATCGATAAATTCTCTACGGGTTCACTTGTTACAAGGCTTACAAATGACGTATCGCAGATGCAGATGTTCGTTAATATGATGCTCCGTATGATGCTCCGTTCTCCCGGTATGCTCATAGGCGGTATCATCATGGCAATTCAGCTCAGCCCCAACCTTTCAATAGTAATGGCAGTTACGATCCCCTTGCTTTTGGGTGCAATGGCGCTGATCATTGCAAGAGGTATGCCCCTCTTCTCCAAGATGCAGACCAAGATAGATGCTCTCAACTCCACCGTTCAGGAGAATATTACCAACGTCCGCGTTGTAAAGTCCTTTACTCGCGAGGAGTTTGAGACCGAAAAGTTCGCTGGCGCTAACGGAAACCTCAAGTCGGCGGGTATGTCTGCTATGAAGAACATGATCTTCATGCAACCCGTACAGTCCTTCTTTATGTACCTTACTACTGCACTTGTTATTTGGTTCGGAAGCCAGCTTATCCTCACCAATTTTAAGGCCGGCATTGAGGGATTTAGCGTTGCAGACCTTTCCCAGTTTATCATCTACGTATCTCAGATACTTATGTCGCTTATGATGGTGACATTCCTGCTTATGTTCTCCTCCAGAGCGCTTGCAAGTGCAAAGCGTATTAAGGAGGTGCTTGACGAAAAGATCGACATCACCGACAATGAGGGGGCTGATAACACCGCAACGGTCGAGCGCGGTGAGATCGAATTCCGTGGCGTTGGCTACCGTTATTACAAGAATAGTGCCGAGCCCGTGCTTGCAAACATCGACCTCAAAATTGAGGCGGGAAGCACCGTTGGTATTATCGGCTCTACCGGTTGTGGTAAGACCACTCTCGTGTCTCTTATTCCCCGTCTTTACGATACCGATGAGGGCGAGGTGCTTGTAGACGGTAGAAACGTTAAGGATTACACACTCTACAACCTCCGTGAGGGCGTTGGTATGGTGCTCCAGAAGAACGTTCTTTTCTCGGGAACTATCGAGGAAAACCTCCGTTGGGGCGATGAAAACGCTACCGATGAGCAGATGTTTGCCGCCGCCGAGAGTGCGCAGGCGGATAAGTTTGTAAAGAACTTTACTATGGGATACCAGACCGAGCTTGGTCAGGGCGGCGTGAACGTTTCGGGCGGACAGAAGCAGAGACTTTGTATAGCTCGTGCGCTTTTGAAGAGCCCCAAGATCATCATTCTCGATGACTCCACCAGTGCCGTCGATACCGCAACTGAGGCGCAGATCCGTCGCGCATTCCGCGAGGAGCTGGCGGCATCCACCAAGATCATTATTGCGCAGAGAATCTCGTCTGTTAAGGATGCGGACATGATCGTCGTTATGGACGATGGCAAGATCACCGGCATTGGCACTCATGACGAGTTGATGCAGAGCAATATCGAATATCAGGAAATTTACAATTCTCAGATTTCGGGAAAGGAGGAGAATAAGTAATGGCAAGAAGTTTAGCAGAGCTTCAAAAGCAATATCACAGCTCCTCAAAGCCCGGCGGCCCCGGCGGTCCTCGTGGCAGAGGCCCCGGAATGGGCGGTCCCGGCGGCAAGCCAAAGAACACAAAAAAGACCATTGGCAGACTGCTCGGCTATGTTGGAAAATATAAGGCGCTCTTCTTCGTGGTGCTTATATTTATGATGATCAATACCGTCACATCTCTCGTTGGCGGTTATCTCACAAGACCTATCATCAACCGACTTTCTATGTTCGTAGGTTTGGAATTTGACCAATCAACGCTCTCCACTCCTATCTACATCGCGCTTGATACTATGATAGAAACAGTCAAGGGCTGGTCTAGCGGACTCCTCACTTCCGTAGTGGGAGACAGCTTCAGCGGCGCGGCGGCGGACGTAATGTTCTACGTTGGCGCGACTATACTCATCCTCGTTTGCATCTACGCCTTTGGTATCATCACCAACTACATGCAGTCGAGAGTTATGATGACCATTTCTCAGAACTCCCTTGAAAAGATAAGAAACGACCTTTTCAAAAAGCTTCAGACCCTCCCCGTAAGATATTTCGACACTCACCCCACGGGCGAGGTAATGTCGAGATTTACCAATGACGTTGATAACATCGACGTTATGCTGAATAACTCTTTGACTGGTATCGTTTCGGGTGTTATCTCACTCGTAGGAACACTTGTGTTTATGATAACCACTAATATCTGGTTGACTATTATAACCGTTGTCTTCATTCCTTTCTTTGCACTTGGAGGAATGAAGATCGCCAAGATGTCGAGAAAATATTATTCGGGTCAGCAGGCGGCACTTGGTGCGGCTAACGGATACGTTGAGGAGACCGTTACAGGTCAGAAGGTGGTTAAGGTATTTAACCACGAAAAGGTGTGCTGCGAGGAGTTTGAAACTCTTAACGAAGACCTCCGCGACAAGCAGATGAAGGCGCAGTTCTACGGCGGTATTATGGGCCCCATCATGCACAATACCAGTATGATCAGCTATGCGGTAACCGTTGGCGTAGGCGGTGTGCTGCTTGTGTTTGGCAAGCTTGACCCCGGTGCGCTCCAGCTCTTTGCACAGTATTCCAAGCAATTCAGTATGCCTATCAATAATATTTCCCAGCAGACATCCTCTATCTTCTCGGCTTTGGCTGGTGCGGAAAGAGTGTTTGCGGTTATGGACGAGGCTCCCGAAACTCCCGATGCTCCCGAGGCGGTTGATATGCCCGAGATGCGCGGCGACGTTGTGTTTGAGAACGTTACCTTCGGTTATAATCCCGATAAGGTCATACTCAAAAACATTTCGCTTTATGCTCATCCCGGTCAGAAGATAGCCTTCGTTGGCTCTACCGGCGCAGGTAAGACCACTATCACCAATCTGCTTAGCAGATTCTACGATATAGATTCTGGCAAGATCACCATCGATGGTGTTGACCTTTACGATATTAAGCGCGAGGTCTTGCGTTCCAATATTGCAATGGTGCTTCAGGATACTCACCTCTTTACCGGTACGGTTATGGAGAATATCCGTTACGGAAGACTTGACGCTACCGACGAAGAGGTAATTGAAGCAGCAAAGACCGCAAGCGCTCATAGCTTTATTAAGCGCCTTGAAAATGGCTATGATACAATGCTTGAGGGTGATGGAGCGAATCTTTCACAGGGTCAGAGACAGTTGCTTAACATCGCAAGAGCGGCGCTCTCCAAGGCTCCTATTCTCGTACTTGACGAGGCGACCAGCTCGGTCGATACCAGAACCGAGAGACATATCGAGCGAGGTATGGATAGACTTATGGCAACGAGAACAACCTTTGTCATAGCACATAGACTTTCCACCGTCCGTAACTCTAACGCCATTATGGTGCTTGAGCAGGGCGAGATTATCGAGCGTGGAACTCACGATCAGCTCCTTGAAATGAAGGGCAGATACTACGAGCTCTACACCGGTAAGAGAGAATTGGATTAATTCAAAAAGGAGGAGAAAACCACGGTTTTCTCCTCCTCTTGTGTTTCAAATTTTGATTTGTCGGTGGGATAATGACACCCTAAAACCGTAGGGCGGGGGCGATTTGCTTGCAAATGAGGTATCGCCGTTTCATTGATTTGAAAATATTCGTCACGGGACGCCGAGGACGTCGTCCCCTACGGTCTAAAACGATTGCCAATTTGTTTGCCGTAGAAGGTGTTTTAACGATTTCAAATTCGTAGGGGACGACGTCCTCGGCGTCCCGCTCGTTGAATTGAAATGTTCGTTAACGGGAGGAGCAAGCCACTCCCCCTACGGCGTATGGTGTCGCCCCTCTCACCGATAAACATCAATTTATCAAAAAGCAGAGAACCTCGGTCGAGATTCTCTGCTTTTATATACTCTTTTATTATCAAACACCAAGATCAAAGGAAAGCTGATAAAGTCTTTCCATCTTTGCCTGACGGTAAGCACAAGCTGATTTCATTTCAGCGATAGCATCGGGGCTGAAGTTGTCAAGGTCGCCATCCTGAAGCTTATTCTTATACATTCTATCAAGCATAAGCGCGTAGTTGATATCAACGCTGGTGATCTTACCGCTTTGCACGCACATAACTACGTTGCTCTTGCCCTCAAGCAGACAGCTTACTGCGTTAGCACCCATCTGGGTTGCGGTAAGACGGTCACGGAGAGCGGGAGATCCACCACGAACTACGTGTCCAAGACGAGCAAACTTGGTCTCGATTCCGGTCTCTGCTTCAAGCTTCTTAACGAACTGCTCGCTATATGTGTGGTCGAGATTGAGAGACATTCCCTCTGCGAATACGCCGATCATACCTCTCTTGCCTACCTCGCGGGCGTGCTTGAAGCGTGCGATCGCTCTTTCTTCGTCAAAGGGAACCTCGGGAATAGCCACAACAACTGCACCGGAGGAGATACCTGCATAAAGTGCGATCATACCACAGTTACGACCCATAACCTCGATGATGTTGCATCTTGCATGAGACTCGCAGGTCTCGCGAAGCGCGCCCACCATGTCGAGTACGGTGTTCATAGCGGTATCGAAGCCGATGGTATATTCGGTGGCGGTAATATCGTTGTCAATGGTACAGGGAATACCGATGGAGGGGATTCCGTGGTTGGTAAGGTCGGTTGCACCGCGGAATGTTCCGTCGCCTCCGAGAGCCACGATCGCGTCGATCTGGTTCTCTTCGCAGGTCTTGATAGCCTTAGCCATACCCTCTTCGGTCTTGAACTCGGGGCAACGGGAGCTATAAAGCATAGTGCCACCGGTGGTGATGATATTGGAAACTGCTTTGCTGTCGAGAGGACGAAGATTGCCGTTAATAAGTCCGCTGTAACCCTCGTTAATTCCAACTACCTCGATGCCCTCTGCAAGCGCCTTTCTTGCTATCGCTCTGATAGCGGCGTTCATGCCGGGAGCGTCACCGCCCGAGGTAAGTATTCCTATTTTTCTGAATTTTGCCATTTTATATTGTCCTTTCGGGTAAAAGTTCATTTTTATTTAACTCCTTATATTCTAATATATTTTTATCAACAAATCAAGAGCTTATCATAAAAATGTTGCTTTATTTCTTACAAAATTATTTGAAATTAGAGCTTTAAGTTGTTTTTATTGTACAAAAAAGGCTTTCTGCGGCAATTTGCGCCGTTCCGTACCTGATTTGATCGCGGTCGGCGGAATTGAAGCTGAGTCGCTTGACCTGCACGAAATCCGAGGTTGCAATCCCGAGATATACCGTGCCAACGGGGTCTTTGTCGGTGCCGCCGGTAGGGCCTGCATATCCGGTTGCCGAGATACCTATGTCGCTGTCAAAATATTCCCTTGCTCGTATAGCCATCTCTGCGGCACATTCAAAGCTGACCTCGGTATGCTTTGCGATTGTTTCTTCGGACACACCAAGCTTATTAATTTTGATGTTGTTTGTGTAGGTTATCATGCCTCCTGAAAAGACCGCGGAAGCCCCCGACACGTCTGTGAGGAGCTTGCCCATAAGTCCACCTGTGCAGGATTCTGCGGTCGCAACGGTAACTTTCGCCTCTGCCAGAGCCTTGACTGTGGCGGTATATACTTCCGTTGCATCGGCTTCGTTTGATGCAGAGGCGATAACCTCGGTTCTTTTGATATCCATATCGACCCTCCGAAATCGGATTTATATCTTATTTTAACATAAAAAACTGAGAAAGTAAATAGTTTCTCGGGAAAATCGTTGATTTTAAGCTTGATTTTGTTAAGATCCACCTTGTTTCCGTTCCGTAAGGAGTTGTTTTATAGTCGAATTTTGTTAAAATGCTTGACTTATATTTTATTTCACTGTATAATGAAGAAAATTTGAATGTTTTATAAAAGGTTTGAATTATGACGTGTAATATTTGCCCCAGAGCCTGCGGCGTGGATAGGGAAAACGGCAGGATGGGTTTTTGTCGAGCTCCATCCGACTTTCTTGTTGCGAAAATAATGCTCCACAAGTGGGAAGAGCCCTGCATATCAGGAAAGAGTGGCGCGGGAACTATATTTTTCTCGGGGTGTAATCTGCGGTGTCTCTTTTGTCAAAACTGTGAGATCAGCCGAGGCGATAATGGCGAGATCATGACCGAGGTTCAGCTTGAAAAAGAGATTTTTGCTCTTGTGCAGAGCGGAGCGGAGTGTATCGAGTTCGTTACCCCCACCCACTATACGGACAGAATTGCCGAACTGCTGAAAAGAATAAAGCCCCGATTGAGCCTTCCTGTGGTTTGGAACAGCGGAGGATACGAGAGCGTTGAAAGCCTTAAAAAATTGGAAGGACTTGTAGACGTTTATCTTCCCGATTTTAAATATTTCGATAGTGAGATCGCAAAAAATTATTCTGCGGCACCCGATTATTTGTCGGTTGCCACCGCCGCCCTTGGCGAGATGCTCCGCCAGACGGGAAAGCCCTCTTTTGATGGGCGGAATATGATGAAAAAGGGCACTATCGTGCGCCACCTTGTCCTGCCCGGATACAGAAACGACTCCATCGCAGCTCTCGAGCATTTGGCAAAAAGCTTTGGTTCGGATGCGTTCCTTTTGAGCCTTATGAGCCAATACACCCCTGATTTTTATGTTGCAAGCGGATTCGCAGAGTATAAAAACCTAACCCGAAGGTTAACTAAATTTGAATACGATAGTGTAATGAAGAGAGCCGATGTCCTTGGATTTGAAGGATATTTCCAAGGAATTGATTCTGCAAGCAAAAAATACACCCCCGATTTTTAATTGGTCTTTAAAATTTGGAAGGGCTTTTTTATAAAAATGTTATTGACAAATTATCAATCTTATAGTATAATGTCAAAGGTCAAAAAATGAATAAACAAATAAATAAAATAAAGAAAAGGAACAAAAAAATGACGTTTATCGAAGCTTATGAAAAGATCAAAGCGGCTATGGAGAAGTCTAACCCCGCAGAGGTCAACGGACACCTTGCTATCCAGGTGAATCTTAACGATGAGGATGCACATGGTATTATGTACATTGAGGTTAAGGACGGAGAGCTTTATGTTGAGCCCTACGACTATGTAGATCACGATGCTATCCTTACCGCATCCTACAAGGATGTAGTAAGAGTGATGGGCGGAAGACTCGGTTACGATAAGGCTGTTGCAAACGGCGTCTTCGCCATTGAAGGCAACACAGAAAAGGCAGAGGAGCTTAAAAAACTGGTTGTAAAGATCACCAGAAAGCCCTGCGCTAAAAAGGCATGAAACATAATAGAAAAGCGGTCTGCTCGGCAGACCGCTTTTGCGTTATTTGATTATTTTGCGTGATACAATTTTTTTACCTGATATTTAGGCTCGCAGGTTACGTTAACTCCAAGCTTTTTGAAGGTGCGGCTATCGGTCATAGAAAGAATGACCGAGGAGTGTGCCTCGCAATCGTGGAGGTTGTCAAGCTGTTCCATAGCGAGAGCGGCTTGAGGAGATGTTACTGCGCTGATGGCAAGGGCGATAAGCACCTCGTCTATGTGGAGGCGGGGATTGTGGTTGCCCAAGTGGTCTACCTTGAGATGCTGAACGGGCTCGATGATGGAGGGGGAGATAAGCTGTGCCTCATCGGCGATTCCCGCAAGGTGCTTGAGGGCGTTGAGTATAAGCGCCGCACTTGCACCGAGAAGTGAAGATGTCTTTCCTGTGATTATTGTGCCATCGGGCATTTCCATAGCCGCAGCGGGAGCATCCGTAAGCTCTGCCTTGGTGTTTGCCGCCGCAACAACGGGGCGGTCATTTATCGAAATATTCGCCTGCTGCATAAGAAGATCAAGCTTACCCACAACGTTGGTTCCCGAGTTATTCATATTTTCTTTTTGCTCGCAGAGAGCTGTGTAGTAGCGGCGGATTATCTCTTGCTTGGATGCCGCACGGCAGGCTTCATCGTCAAAAATGCAGTTGCCTACCATGTTAACTCCCATGTCTGTTGGAGATTTATAGGGGGAAGAGCCGTATATCTTTTTGAATGTAGCTTCAAGTACGGGGAAGGTCTCGACGTCGCGGTTGTAGTTTACGGTGGTTACGCCGTAAGCATCAAGGTGGAAGGGGTCGATCATGTTGACGTCATTGAGGTCTGCAGTTGCCGCCTCGTAAGCAAGGTTTACGGGGTGTTTCAGCGGAATGTTCCAGATGGGGAAGGTCTCAAATTTAGCATATCCCGCCTTAACTCCACGCAGGTTTTCGTGGTACAACTGGGAGAGGCAAACCGCCAGTTTCCCACTTCCGGGGCCGGGAGCGGTTACGATTACCAGCTTTCTTTCGGTTTCAATATATTCGTTTTTGCCGTATCCCTGCTCGCTGACGATAGCCTCAATGTTATAGGGGTATCCGGGGATGGAGTAGTGGCGGTAGACCTTAACCCCGAGGCTTTCCAGCTTTTGCGCGAATATTTTAGCCGAGGGTTGGGATTCATATCTTGTAAGGACGACGCTGCCTACGTAAAGTCCAACGCTTCTGAAAGCGTCGATAAGGCGCAATACGTCCAGATCGTAGGTGATTCCCAAGTCGCCGCGCACCTTGTTCTTCTCAATATCGGCAGAGTTGATAACGATAACTACCTCTGCATCCTCCTTGAGTTGAAGAAGCATTTGGAGCTTGGAGTCGGGAGCGAAGCCCGGAAGCACGCGCGAGGCGTGAAAGTCGTCAAAAAGCTTGCCGCCAAACTCAAGATAGAGCTTACCGCCAAACTGGGCTATCCTCTCGCGAATATGCTTGGATTGCAATTCGAGATATTTTTTGTTATCAAAACCGATCTTACACATGTGAGCCACCTCGATTCCATTATTAACAATACAATTTTAATTATATCACAAACATTTCGGTTTTTCAACACAATTTTTAAGTTTTTTGTTGAATTTTTCTTGCAAAGCAAAAATCCCACCTTGCAGGCGGGATTTTTGAAAATGTTTATGAAAATAAGTTGAATTTCATTCAACCGCTTCAGTGCAAGCGTCTTCAGATTCGAAAATTATTGTTATTTGGGCAAAGCTGTCAATGCTTGCAAAAGCTATAGCCTCCCACGCCTCCTTTGTGCCGCGGAATTTTATTGCCGTCAGATTTGGCGAATTTTCGGGGATAAACGCGCCAATGCTTTTAACGCCTCTGCCGATGGTGATTTCTTTCAGATTAGTGCAAGCGTTGACGAAATCGTTTCCAAGAGATTCAACGCCGTCGGGGAATGAAATGCTTTCAAGCGAACGGCAGTCGTTGAATGCTAATTGCTCAACGATCTTCAAATTGCTTGGTAAAGCTATCTCTTTCAGATCCGAGCAGCCTTCAAACGCATTTGCCCCTATTCTTTCCGCATTGGAGGGAAGGGATATGCTTTCAAGATTGTAGCAGTTTCGAAAGGTGCCTTCTTCTATGGAGATTATGCCCTCCGACATCACGACGGTCCTTAGTCTGGAGCAATCCGCAAAAGCGTTAGCGCCTAAAAATTCTACGCTGTCGGGGAGGGTTATTTCGCTTATTTTGCAATAGCTGAATGCGCCGTCGCCTATTGATCTGAGACCATCGTTGAGACTGATATCGCTCAAGCTGTTGCAAAGCATGAATGCGCCCGAGCCGATGCTCTGTAAGCTACTTGGCAATTGTACCGACGTCAGCTTTTCACAGCCGCTAAAAGCATTATCTCCTATTTTTGTCAGGGATGAGCCGAGGGTTATCTTTTTTAGTGATCTGCAATTGCCAAAAGCATTGCTCTCTATAACCGTAACGCTGTCGGGAATGGCGATCTTTTCAAGTGAGTAGCAGTAAGCAAACGTGCTGCTCTCGATTTTCGTCAAGGATTTAAGCGTGACCGATTTAAGGCTTGAGCAGCTGTTGAAGGCGCTGTAGCCAACGTGATGCACGTTATCGCCAAGGTTGACCGTCTCGATCTTGTCGCATGAGAAAAATGCCATATCGCCAATATATTCAAGCGTTTGTGGTAGCTGGATATAAACTGCACTGCAGTCCTCAAAGGCAGAGTCTTCAATGATCTTGACACCCTCGGGGACAAAAATATTCTCTGCGCGGCTTCGTTTAAATGCGCTTTTGCCAATGACCATGACAGGGATATCCATGTGCGTTTGCGGAATATACACGGCGCTGTCCGTGCATGATCCGACATCCGTTACGGAATAATAAGATCCGTCGTCGCTTAGCGAAAAAACAAGTCCCGTACTGTATTCAACTCCGGGAGGCGGAGTTTGCGGAGTAGGCTTCATCTCGGTTTCGATTTCAGTTTCCGTGATAGCTTCGGTGGGCTCTTCGGTAGCAGGCAAGACCCATTCGGAAAGGAAATTATACGCTGATTCTCTGAGCGGCTCTATGGCCACTACGGTGATAACTCCTAAAGATAATATGAAAGCCGCCACCGCCGCCGCTATAGCCATGCTTTTGCCAATTGACGAGCTATGAGATGCGCTCGAATATTTTCTTATAATAGCGTTTTTCCTTTTTTCAAAGGAGGAGCTGAGCGTTATGCCATTTACGTCCGCGCGGTCAAGCTCGCTTGCGTCCCATAATTCTCCTGTTGATATTGCGCTTACGATAATTTGATCAAGCTGAGAGTTAGTCATGAAATCTTCCTCCTCCCATTTTCAAAATAAGATTTTTCGCACGAAAAAGCCTTTGCCTTACTGCATCTTCCGAAATGAAGAGAACAGATGAGATTTCTTTATTACTGCATCCGCTGTATTTAAGCAATAAAACGTTTTTATATTTTTCGTCAAGCCTGTTTATCAAGGAGAGCATGTATCTGACGTTATCCTCCTCTGCGGCGGATTCGTCAGGTGTGGGCGACTCGTCGGCGATGTCGTTTAGTGCGTCGGCATCCGCATCATTTGCGGATAAAGATGCAATTTTACCTTGGCGTCTCATATTCTTTTTATACATATTGAGGGCGGTGTTTTTGCAAACGAGCAGAACGAGCCATTTGAGATGATTTTCATCCTTGGTGTTTTTAAACGCATCGAGCTTTTTAACGATAGTGATCACAGACTCGTGTACGCAGTCCTCGGCATCGTACTCGTTTTTTAATATATCGAAAGCGATCGCTTTCATCTTCAAGGCGTATTTTTCGTAGATCGATGCGACAAAGCTTCGGTCGGCCTCGTTTTCTATCATCATCAAGATCGTGAGCATATGATATCCCCTTAAAATCAATTGTTTTGGCTGTTTTCAAGCTCTATGGTGCCATCGGAACAAATTATCCTCTTGATCGACAGAGAGTTGTTTTTCCAAAAACCGTTGTTCTTGATATTATTCCACTGCTCAACCGTGCCCTCAAAGTTTATCTCTTCGAGCTTCGCGGATTCGAAAATTACGTCGTTTCCGATAATTTTGAGCGAATCGGGCAAGCATATATAGCTTAACTCGGGACAGTAAACGAAGGCTTGCTCTTGTATTTCGGTTATACCGTTACAAATAGTTATGCGAGAAAGCTTTTGACAGTCTTCAAAGGTATTTATGCGAACGGTCTTAATGCCGCCCGGTAACGCTATTTCGCTGATAGCGCATCCCGACAAAGCCAATTCGCCTAAATATTCCAAGGAATTCGGCAGAATTACCTCGGTGAGAGAGGAGCATCCTATGAAGCACTGATTTCCTATGTACCTAATGCCTTCGGGCAGATTTATGCTTTCAAGAGACTCACAACGCTCAAAGGCCAGAGGCTTGAGAGTGGTTATTCCTGCGGGAAGCTCAATGTTTTTTAGATTCGTGCAGTTAGAGAAGGCATAATCGCCAATAACGGTAACGCTGTCGGGAATGTGAACAGATTGCAATGACGTGCAGCATCTAAAGGTGTCGCTCGGGATCTTCACGGCGGTATTCGGAATGTTTACGTCAATTAAGCTTTCGCATTCTTCAAAGGTTTGTGTTTGCCAGTCTTCGATGACATTCGGGAGAACTGCTTTTTGAAGAGAATAGCATTTACTGAAGGCACTGTTGCCTAAGCAGGAAAGCTTTTCGGGAAGAGTGATATCTATTAGCGCGGAGCATTCAAGGAAGGCTTGCGCCCCAATATAGCTGACACCGTTGGGTATATTTATTTCTTTGAGCTGTGTACAAGAGAGAAATGCGTTGTCGCTTATGTGCGTCAATACGGTGGGAAGCTCAACTTTTTCAAGAGAAGAGCAATTTGCAAAAAATGATTTGGGTAACACGGCCATATTCTCTGGGAGCGACACTCCGATAAGGCTTGTGCAATTCTCGAGAACGCTTGCGCCGAAGGAAACGCCTTTACCAAAGGAGATCACCTCGAGCGAGCGGCAATTTTTAAATGCCGCCTTGCCGACGGTAACGCTGTCTCCGCAGATCACGCTCTCAAGCTCGGGCATCTCAGAAAAAGCGGAATCTTCAACCTTGCAATTATCCCCTATGATCACGGCGGTTATATTGTTTTTCGCCCTTTTGAAGCATTCATACTCAATCGTGACTCCGTCGGGTATAATAAGCGTGGAAAAATCCGTCCAAGCAGTCGATTGGTTTTTATTGGGTAAACCGACGTTAGTAACAGGAAGTGAATTGTATATCTTTGGAATCGATATAACGTCGTCGGTACAGCTGCCCTTGCCGACACATCGGTATGAGCTGCCGTCAGAATTCATTACGTAATCAAGCCCATAGCTGTAGGTCTTTTCAAGCTCGGGATCTTTAATGCTTGACGAGACCGACTCTGTTTCGGTTTTCTCGCTTGATTCCTGCTGTGAAGTATCGATCTTTTCCTCAGTGAAGGTTTCTGCCTTGGTTTCCGATTCGTTATTAGAACCGTCGGGACGCGAATCCTCGGTATATGCGCTTTCGTTTTGCCCTTCGTCGCCGAAAGAAGGCTTATTAAAGCCGTTACAAGCCGCAAAGCTTATAATCATCAACGCTACTATTAATAAGCATGTAATTCTAATTCTTGTTGTTGATTTCATTATTATTTTCTCCTTAGGTGTTATTGATGTGAAGGAACGGGCTTTCAATCAAATATAACAATCTTAAATGGAATACTGTTACGCGTTTTTGAAGGCGTTTACTGTTTATTTACAAATTTGACTTAGTTACATATTCTATTATATCATGTAGGCAAAACGGTTGTCAACTGCAATATGGCATTTGTAAAACATTAATATAGAATGCTGTTATGTTGTTATTTTACTTGCATCGGGCAATGTTGAATAAAAATGACACGTAATCAATTGATGCATTTATTGAAAATTCACATTGACAAGACACAGAAATAGTATTATAATTAATGAAAGCATTGATGAGGAGCGATACGCTCACAAAATCCTTTCAGAGAGCCGCCGTTTGGTGCGAGGCGGTAGGAGGAGAGCGTATTAAATCACCTCGGAGCCCGTCGCCCAAAGCTTTTGCGAGTAGACCGACGCGTAGCTTCTGCGTTAAAGGAGAACGTATAAATTGTACGGACAGCATAAAAGAGTGGTATAGCGGACATATTTTCAGGTTCGTCTCTTTGTGGGACGGGCTTTTTTGTTCCATCCAATGTCCGAAATACTTGTCCCGAAAGGAATTTTTTAAATGCTAACACTTGACAAGATCTATCACGCGGCGTACGTTTTAAAAGACGTAGCAAGAAAGACATCTCTTGTAAAGGCGCCCAAGATCAATCCCGATTGCGAGGTTTATCTTAAGGCTGAAAACCTTCAGGTTACCGGTTCCTTTAAGGTTAGAGGAGCGGGATATATGATCTCACAGCTTACCGAGGAGGAGAAGTCAAAGGGTGTTATCGCCTGTTCTGCAGGCAACCATGCACAGGGCGTGGCTTTGGCGGCGCAGAAATACGGTATTAAGGCGGTTATCTGCCTGCCCGATGGCGCACCTATTTCCAAGGTTGAGGCTACCAAGAGCTACGGTGCAGAGGTAGTTATGGTAAAGGGCGTTTACGACGATGCCTACAACCGTGCCCTTGAGCTTCGAGACGAAATGGGTTACACCTTTGTGCATCCCTTCGACGACGAAAACGTTATCGCGGGCCAGGGAACTATTGGTCTTGAAATCCTTGATGAGATCAAGGATCTTGATGCTATCGTAGTGCCCGTGGGCGGCGGTGGACTTATATCGGGTATTGCTTATGCCGCAAAGCATCTCAAGCCCCAAATAAAGGTTTACGGTGTCCAGGCGGCAGGTGCTCCCAGCATGCATAATTCGATCAAGGCGGGCAAGAGAGAAAGACTTACAGGCGTTTCCACTATTGCCGATGGTATCGCGGTAAAAGAGCCAGGCGTAAACACCTTTGATTTTTGTTCAAAGTACGTTGACGAGATCGTTACCGTTACCGAGGGCGAGATCAGTTCTGCAATTTTGTCGCTTATCGAGCAGCACAAGATGATCGCCGAGGGCGCGGGCGCAGTTTCTGTGGCGGCGGTTATGTTCAATAAGCTTCCCATCAAGGGAAGGAAGGTTGCTTGCGTAGTTTCGGGCGGTAATATCGACGTTACCATTCTCTCCAGAGTAATTAAGCGCGGACTTTTGATGAGCGGCAGAAACTACACTATCTGTGTTGAGCTGATGGATAAGCCCGGTCAGCTTCTTGGCGTTTCTGAGATAATCGCGGGTCTTGGTGCTAACGTCATCTCCATTCACCACGAAAGAGCAAGCGAGACTATGGATATTAACGGATGTTACCTCCGTATCGTGCTTGAAACCAGAAATCACGAGCATATCAAGCAGATCGAATCTGCACTTACAAGCGCAGGATACAAATTGGTTTAAACAACTGAAAGGAAAAGATAATTATGGAAAAGGTATATACTAAAAACGCTCCCGACGCAATAGGCCCTTACAGTCAGGCGGTTAAGGTTGGGGATCTCGTTTTCACATCGGGTCAGATAGCAATCAACCCCGCAAGCGGAGCGGTTGAAGCGACCGACATCAAGGGTCAGACCGAGCAGGTCTGCAAGAATCTTTGCGCGGTGCTTGAAGCGGCAGGAACAAGCCTTGAAAAGGCGGTTAAGACCACTTGTTTCCTTTCTGACATGGCGGATTTTGCAGCATTCAACGAGGTTTACGGCTCTTATTTCACAAACAAGCCCGCAAGAAGTTGCGTTGCAGCAAAACAGCTCCCCAAGAGCGTTCTTGTTGAGGTCGAAGTGATCGCAGAGCTTTGATAGAGCAATATGAGATGAGCTTAGTTTGAAAATAGGCTCATCTTGCGCTTCTTGAAGGGATATTTTAATGCTTTCATTGGGCAAAATGCCCCCAAATACATACCATTAATGTGTGAAATTGTGTAAACCTTATATAATATAATTTTAGAATAAAAAAATATATTATTTTTCTTGACAAAGCCATACTTTTGTGATACAATCAATGTATATTTTTCAAATGCAATGAAGGGAATCAGTAGTTTGCAAGAGCCTTTCAGAAAGTCGGCGGTAGATGTGAGCCGATAGGATGAGCAGATGAATCTCCTCCCCGAGCAGTCGCCCGAAGATCGGATTTCACCGATTGTGTAGAAGCGGACGGAAGTCACCGTTATCATAGGCATTTTACTGATAGGTAAAAGCAGAGCGGAGGTCTCAGACCTCAATAAGAGTGGTACCGCAGAGAGTTTTTGAACCTTTGTCTCTTTTTAGGAGGCAAGGGTTTTTTTGCTTTTTTAGGTGTATTTACCGCTTACCCCAAAAAATTAAGTTCATGAGGATGTAAAGAAATGATTTTAAATGGTTCTGAAATACTTGTTAACGTACTGTTGGAGCAGGGCGTAGATACCGTCTTCGGTTATCCCGGAGGCGCGGTTCTTAACATCTACGATGCGCTTTATAAGTACCGAGACAAGCTTACCCACTATATGACCGCTCACGAGCAGGGCGCGGCGCACGCGGCAGACGGATACGCGAGAGCTACCGGTAAGACCGGCGTTGTTATCGCAACCAGCGGACCCGGTGCTACCAACCTCGTTACCGGTATCGCAACCGCGTATATGGACAGTGTTCCTATGGTTGCAATCACGGGTAACGTACCTAACGACCTTATCGGAGCAGATAGCTTCCAGGAGGTGTACATAGCGGGTATAACCCTTCCCATTACCAAGCACAATTTCGTCGTAAGACGAGTTGAGGATCTTGCCGAAA
Organism: Eubacteriales bacterium; assembly: GCA_045653805.1. GTDB lineage: Bacteria > Bacillota > Clostridia > Oscillospirales > CAG-272 > SVTX01. The sequence goes on along the minus strand of JAZOMF010000062.1, from coordinate 21,781 downwards.
CCGTAAGACGCGCATTTGAGATCGCGGGAAGCGGTCGTCCCGGCCCCGTTCTTATCGATATTCTAAAGGACGTAACCGCGGCACTTTGCGATTACGAGCCAAAAGAGGCAGTCAAGACCACGATAACCAAGGAGATCAAGGGTAATATCGAAGAGATAGCAGAGCTTATCAATCGCAGCGAGCGTCCCTTCATCTACTTTGGCGGTGGCGTTAGACTTTCAGGCGCGGGCGACGAGCTTCGTCAGCTTATCGAAAAGGCAGACATTCCTGCGGCATATACCCTTATGGCGGCAGGTGTGCTTGGCTACGGTGAGGAGCACAACTTGGGCCTTATCGGAATGCACGGTTTTTATGCGGCAAACGTTGCTGCTCACCGCTCCGACGTTATGCTTGCGATAGGCACCAGATTCTCCGACAGAGTTGCACTGAATACCAAGAAGTTTGGAGCAAATGCAAGAATAGTTCATATAGACATCGACCCCAGTGAGATCAACAAGAACGTAACCGCAGATTATAGCATCGTAGGAGACGTTAAAGAGGTTCTTACCGAGCTTCTCAAATACGTTAAGCCCGCGAAGCACGAGTCTTGGGCAAAGCAGATCGCGCTTTGGAAGGATGATGACTACAAGCCCGCCGATTCGACAACCGAGCTTAAGCCTCACTACCTTGTAGAAAAGGCTTGCGAGATCGCAGGCGAGGATGCTATCTACGTTACCGACGTAGGTCAGCATCAGATGTGGGCGGCACAGTTCTTGCACCACACCAAGCCCAACCACTTTTTGACCAGCGGCGGTCTCGGAACTATGGGTTACGGCTACGGCGCGGCTATCGGCGCGAAGATCGCTCATCCTGAAGTCCCGGTAGTGCACTTTACCGGTGACGGATCATTCCATATGAATATGAACGAGCTTTGCACCGCGGTCAGCTACAACGTTCCCGTAATTACCATTATATTCAACAACTCGGTTCTCGGAATGGTTCGTCAGTGGCAGGGCGCGTTCTATCAGAGACGATTCTCCTCCAGCGAGCCCGAGAGAGCTACCAACTACGTTAAGGTTGCAGAGGGCTTCGGCGGTCGCGGATTCCACTGCGAAACTCCCGAGGAGTTTGAGGCAGCTATGAAGAAAGCGATGACAATGAATGGCCCCGTTTGGATCGAGTGCATCGTTGACCGCGAGGAAAAGGTTCTTCCCATGATTCCCGGCGGTAAGACCGTAACAGACACAATATTTAACTGATGGGGAGGAGTGGCGTGAAAGCAAATTCCCACTGATAGGTAATTATATTGCTTCACGCGCGAATTTTGCCTTGTCGGCAAAATTCATCGATTACTATTTGTGCCGCCGCAAACGCGGCGAAATGGAGATTTACATGAAAAAACAGTGTATGGTAGTTTTCGTTGAGAACAATGCGGGTGTGCTTGCACGCGTTGCGTCCTTGTTCGTTCAGCGTGGCTTTAATATTGATTCTCTTACCGTTTCTCCCACCAATGATGAAAAGGTTTCGAGAATAACCATCGTCACACGCGGCGATGAAAAGTTCTTTAACCAGATAATGCAGCAGACAGGTAAGCTTATAGAAACCAAAATGATCTTCTCGGTTGAGCCTACCTTCAGCCTTATCCACGAGGTGCTTCTTATAAAGTTTGCGGCTGATGAGGCCAAAAACGAAAAGCTCCAAAGCCTCATATCCATCTACGGTGCAAGGATCGTAGACAGAACCGGCGGATGCATCGTAGCAGAGCTTACCGATACTCCTCAGCGTCTTGACGGATTTATTGAGGACACAGCAAAGTTCAATGTTGTCGAGTCTTGCAGATCGGGTGCGATTGCAATGGAGCGCGGAGACGTTTCATATGAGCTTTAAGAAGCTCATATGAAAGTGATATGCTCTGCAAAACAGAGCGTGATATTGCGCAAAGCGCAGTGATATGCTTGGCAGAGCCAAGCGTGATATGTTTGGCTTCGCCAAACGTTAAGGAAGAAAACCGCAAGCGGTTTTCGATTAAAATGTTATCAATTAAAAATCTATAATTAAACTCCAAAGGAGAACAAGAAAATGATTAACAAGTATTATGACACCGATTGTAATCTTGCCCTTATAAAGGACAAAACCGTAGCAATTATCGGATTCGGAAGCCAGGGTCACGCACACGCAATGAACCTCGCAGAGAGCGGATGCAACGTAGTCGTAGGTCTCCGCAAGGGAAGCGGTCACTGGGCAAAGGCAGCAGCTTTTGCTGAGAAGAACGCTAACCTCAAGGTAATGGAGGTCGCAGATGCTGCAAAGGCAGCTGACCTCGTTATGATGCTCGTTACCGATGAGCTTGCTGCTGATATCTACTATGCAGAGGTTGCTCCCAACATGAAGGATGGCGACGTTCTTATGTTTGCTCACGGCTTCAACATTCACTACGGCTTCATCCAGCCTCAGAAGAATATCGACGTTATCATGGTAGCTCCCAAAGGCCCCGGTCACACCGTTAGAACCCAGTATCTCGAGGGCAAGGGCGTTCCTTCTCTTATCGCAGTATACCAGGACTACACCGGCAAGGCTAAGGACTATGCTCTCGCATACGCTTGCGGTATCGGCGCAGGTCGTGCGGGTATTCTTGAGACAAGCTTTAGAGAAGAGACCGAGACCGACCTCTTTGGCGAGCAGGCGGTTCTTTGCGGCGGTGTAACCGAGCTTATGAAGGCAGGCTTTGAGACTCTCGTTGCAGCAGGCTACGAGCCCGAGATGGCATACTTTGAGTGCATCCACGAGATGAAGCTCATCGTTGACCTTATCAACCAGGGCGGCTTCGCAAAGATGAGATACTCCATCTCTAACACTGCAGAGTACGGTGACTACAGAACCGGTAAGAGACTTATCACCGACGAGACTCGCAAGGAAATGAAGAAAGTTCTTGACGAGATCCAAAACGGCACCTTCGCTTCCGAGTTCATGACCGAGTTCTCGGCAGGAAGAAAGGCAAAGTTCTTGGCGACCCGTCGTCTTGAGTCTGAGCATCAGCTTGAAGAAACCGGTGCAGAGCTTCGTCAGATGATGAGCTGGCTCAAGAAATAAGTTTTAGAAATTTAAGATTTTATCTTAAAAATCATATACTTGATCGGTTTGGGGGGCAAAAGCTCCCCAAATCCCTCAAAAAATAAAGAATAAGGAGGAACGCACCATGCTTTTGGCGGTAAACGTAGGAAATAAGAGCGTTTCCTTTGCGACTTTCGATGATAGCTCGAAAGATCCGGTGTCAAAATTCAGAATTGCGGCTGATGCTCGAAAAACTGCCGACGAATACGCGGTCACGGTCAAGCAATTACTCGATTTTTCGGGAATTGATGGGAGAGATGTTGACGGCGTGATAATGGCAAGCGTTGTCCCTCAGTTAAATGACGTGATGCGTCACGTCACCCTCGCGCTCACGGGTAAAACACCTATTATGGTAGGTCCCGGAGTGAAGACCGGATTTGCTATAAAGATCGACGATCCTGCCGAACTGGGCGCGGACATAGTTGCCAACGCCGCTGAGGTTGTGGGAAGACTTAAAGAAGAAATGACAGATGCTCCTGCAATAATTCTCGATCTCGGCGCGGTCACCACGCTTTTTGCAATAAAAAACAGGGAAGTGATAGGCGGTGCTATTCTTCCCGGTGCTATAATGTCTCTCGATGCGCTTCACAGAGAAACCGCGCAGCTACCGGGCATCGAAATATCTGGCTCTCACCGCGCAATAGGTAAGAATACCAAGGAGTCGCTTATATCCGGGGTTGTGTTCGGACAAGCGGCAATGATAGACGGTCTTGTTGACCGCTTTGAAAAGGAAATGAAATGCGAGAGCGGCGCGTGTCGGCTTTTCGCAACGGGTGAGAACTGTAAGCCTATTTTAGGCAATCTCAACCATAGCTTTCAATATGATTCCGTCCTGACTCTCAAGGGCTTGGCGAGGATCTATAAAAACACCGTAAAGTAACGTTGATAGTAACGCTAAGTAGCGATTATTATAAAAATTTAAGCGCCGTACTCATTTTGAGACGACAGCAGAGGGCGAAATTCCCTCAAGGAGAATTTAATATGAAGACTTCATCGAAACAAAAGGTTTTGAAGCTTGTTCAGCTTGCTATGCTTACTGCGCTGATCGTAGTATTGCAGTTGCTTGGTACGTTTTTAACGGGCATTACCGGATTGCCGATGTCATTGGTTCTTATACCAATAGTTGTAGGAGCATTTTCGTTAGGTCCTAAAGAAGGTGCTTTCCTCGGCATAATGTTTGGCATTATGACAATAGTTATGGGCTTTACGGGTGCCGATGCATTCACCTCTACTCTGTTCTACAATTTCGGTATTGGTAAATGTATTATTACAGTATTGATCTGCTTGTTGAAGGCGGGGCTTGCCGGATTTGGTTCCGGAATGGTATATAAGCTCTTGAATAAAGCCTTCCGCGGTAAATATGTAACGCTTACAACGGTTTTAGCTTCAATTGCGGCACCTATTATCAATACGGGTGTTTTTGTAATAGGAATGCTGTTGTTCTTCTTCAATGATACAGCAGATATTCAGCTTGCGTTGGCAGAAAAATTTGGAGAGCAGTTGACCTCTGTGACCCCCTCGCTTGAGTATATTTTCTTGGTGTTGGCAGGCATGAATTTCGTTATGGAGTTTATTATTAACTTGACTCTGTCGCCTGCGATCATTCGCATAATAGACGTAATAAAGAAGAAAAAACAATAAATTATATTTTACCCCACGAGCTTTGATTTTTAGGCAAAGGTCGGGGTGTGGGCAGGAAAGTCTTTTTGTAAAAACGAGGCTCTCTTTCCATAGAAAAAGGAGTTATATTATGAGATCTGATAACGTAACCAAGGGTGCTGAAAGAGCCCCTAACAGAAGCTTGTTTTTTGCAATGGGATACACCAAGGAGGAGCTTGAGCGCCCTCTTATCGGTGTTGTAAGTGCACATAGTGAGATCGTTCCCGGTCATGCCCACCTCGACAAGATCGCCGAGGCGGTAAAGGCGGGAATCAGAATGGCAGGCGGCACTCCCGTGCTTGTTCCTTCCATCGGCGTTTGTGACGGTATCGCTATGGGTCACATTGGTATGAAATATTCGCTTGCAAGCCGCGAGCTTATTGCAGACAGCGTTGAGACTATGACTATGGCTCACCAGCTTGACGGTCTTGTTCTCGTTCCCAACTGTGATAAGATCGTTCCCGGTATGGTAATGGCGGCGGTTAGAATGAATATCCCCGCGGTCGTTTGCTCGGGTGGACCTATGCTTGCAGGCACTTATGACGGAGAGGAAGTCAGCCTCTCCAAGCTCTTTGAGGCTGTTGGCGCATACAAGGCGGGCATTATTGATGCAGATAAGCTTTGTGAGTGCGAAACCGGTGCTTGTCCCGGATGCGGCTCTTGCGCAGGTATGTATACTGCAAACTCTATGAACTGCCTTTGCGAATCTATGGGTATCGCTCTCCCCGGAAACGGTACTATTCCCGCAGTAAGCAACAAGAGGATTATGCTTGCAAAGCACGCAGGTATGGCTATTATGGAGATGGTCAGAAAGAATATCTGCGCCCGTGATATTATAAATGAGAGATCTATCAAAAATGCACTTGCTTGCGATATGGCGCTTGGATGCTCCTCTAACAGCGTTCTTCACCTTCTTGCAATCGCTAATGAGGCTGGCGTTCCGCTTGATCTTAACCTCTTTAACCAGATGTCTGCAAAGGTTCCTAACCTCTGTCACCTCGCTCCCGCAGGTTCTACTCACATGCAGGATCTTGATGCGGCAGGCGGCATCCCCGCCGTTCAGGCAGAGCTTATCAAGAAGGGTCTGCTTGACGCAGACGCTCTCACTGTTACAGGTAAGACCGTAGGCGAGAACGTAAAGGGTGCTTACATTAAGTCCACCAAGGCGATCCGTCCTATCGACGAGCCTTACAGCGCAACCGGTGGTATCCAGATCCTTTGGGGTAACATCGCCCAGAAGGGTTGTGTTGTAAAGAGAAGTGCAGTTGCTCCCGAAATGCTTTGTCATAGCGGTCCCGCAAGAGTATTTAACTCCGAGGACGAGGCGATTGCCGCAATTTATGCAGGAAAGATAGTTGATGGCGACGTAGTCGTTATCAGATACGAAGGACCTAAGGGTGGTCCCGGAATGAGAGAAATGCTCAATCCTACCTCGGCTCTTGCAGGCATGAAGCTTGACAAGACTGTCGCCCTTATCACCGACGGACGCTTCTCGGGTGCTTCCCGTGGCGCATCTATCGGTCACGTCTCTCCCGAGGCGGCAGACGGCGGTAATATCGCCCTCATAGAGGAAGGCGACATCATCGCAATCGATATTCCTAACGCTGCTATTAACGTACAGGTAAGCGACGAGATACTTGATGCTCGACGCGAAAAGCTTGTTCCCCGTGAGCCTAACGTTAAGTCGGGCTGGCTCGCACGTTACTCACGTCTTGTAAGCGGTGCTGACCAGGGCGCAGTGATGAAATGATTTCAGAGGAGCGATGCGGGGGAACTTTTTGAAAAAAGCTTCCCCCGCACCCCCTCAAAAACTTCTGTAAAAAAGATATTAAAGAAGTTTTTTATAAAATTGACTACATTCCTTGCAAACCCAATTTTAAATGCTTTTATTTAAAGCTTTTGAAATTCTTAAAAACTTTTCCCGAAAAGTTTTTAAGTGGGGTACGGGGCAAAGCCCCGAAAACACAAGAAAGGCTTAATATAATGAATGCAAGTAAGTACACAAGACAGTATTTTCCCGCTCCTGTGAGCGAACCTAAATGGGTTAAGAAAAACTATTTGAGCAAGCCCCCCGTGTGGTGCTCGGTAGACCTCCGCGACGGTAACCAGTCGCTTATGATACCCATGAGCCTTGAGGAAAAGCTTGAATTTTTTAAATTGCTCTGCAAAATCGGGTTTAAGGAGATCGAGGTCGGATTTCCTGCGGCAAGCGAGACCGAATACACCTTCCTTCGCACCCTAATCGAGCAAAATCTCATTCCCGATGACGTAACCGTGCAGGTGCTTACCCAGTCGAGAGAGCATATCATCAAAAAGACCTTTGAGAGTCTCAAAGGCGTTAAGAATGCCGTTGTTCACCTCTACAACTCCACCTCGGTGGCGCAGAGGGAGCAGGTCTTCAAGAAGAGCAAGCAGGAGATCATCGATATTGCGGTTGAGGGCGCTAAGCTCTTCAACAAGATAAGCGAGGAGATGGGCGTAAACTATCGCTACGAGTATTCTCCCGAGTCCTTTACCGGTACCGAACCCGAGTTTGCACTTGAAATCTGCAACGCGGTGCTTGACGTCTGGAAGCCCACACCCGACCGAAAGGTAATAATCAACCTGCCCGTAACCGTTGAGGTCTCCATGCCCCACGTTTACGCAAATCAGGTAGAATATATGCACGAAAACCTCAAATACCGTGAGAACGTCATCATTTCGCTCCATCCTCACAACGACCGCGGATGCGCGGTGGCAGATACCGAAATGGGTCTGCTTGCGGGCGGTGACAGAGTAGAGGGAACTCTCTTCGGTAACGGTGAAAGAACGGGTAATACCGATATTATCACCGTAGCCATGAATATGTTCGCACAGGGCGTTGATCCCGGACTTGATTTCTCTAATATGCCCGGCATTTGCGAGGTTTACGAAAGAGTGACCAGAATGCAGGTCGGCGATAGAACTCCTTACGCAGGTAAGCTTGTGTTTGCCGCGTTCTCCGGTTCTCACCAGGATGCTATTGCAAAGGGAATGAAGTGGAGAGAAGAGCACACCTGCCGCTATTGGACAGTGCCTTATCTTCCTATCGACCCTATCGACGTGGGCAGAGAATACGAGACCGACGTTATCCGCATCAATTCCCAGTCGGGTAAGGGTGGTATCGGATATCTGCTTGAGCATAACTTCGGTTACATTCTTCCTTCCAAGATGCGCGAGCACGTAGGCTACGCCGTTAAGAGCGTTTCCGACCACTCTCACAAGGAGCTCTCTCCTGCAGAGGTGCTTGACATCTTCAAGCGCGAGTACGTTAATATTACCGCTCCTCTTGAGGTGATAGATTGCCACTTCGTCAGAAAGGGCGACCAGATAAAGGCTATGCTCACTGTAAATTATAACGGCGAGGAGAAGGACATCTCGGCAGAGGGCAACGGACGCCTTGACGCAGTGAGTAATGCATTTAAGCGTAGCCTTGGACTTTCCTACTACAACTTGACCTATACCGAGCATGCTCTTGAGTCGGGCTCTACCTCCAAGGCGGTAACCTACGTTGGAATTACCGATGATGATGGTAAGATGCACTGGGGAGCCGGCGTGCACGAGGATATTATCACATCCTCCATCCAGGCACTCGTTTCCGCAATCAACAAAAAATTAGCATAAACACACCAATTTTCATACAGCAATAATTCAACAGATAAACTATATTTATTCCCATCCCCCCTTTTTTTGAAGGTTTTTTTGGAAAGGGAGGGGCGCGGGGAGGGAAAACCTATTTTGCAAAAATGGTTTTCCCTCCCCGCAAAGAAAGAGGTAAATCTAATGGCAATGACGATGACACAGAAGATACTGGCAGCGCATGCGGGACTCGAGTCCGTAAAGGCGGGTCAGCTTATAATGGCGAACCTTGACTTGGTGCTGGGTAACGATATTACCTCGCCCGTAGCGATCAACGAGTTCAACAAAAACGGCTTTGAGAGCATTTTTGACAAGAACAAGGTAGCACTTGTAATGGACCACTTTGTTCCTAACAAGGACATTAAAGCGGCACAGCAGTGCAAGCAGTGCAGAATGTTCGCAAAGAGATTTGACGTAACCAACTACTTTGACGTTGGAGACATGGGTATTGAGCATGCGCTTCTTCCCGAAAAGGGACTCGTAGCTCCCGGTGAGCTTGTGATCGGCGCAGACTCTCACACTTGTACCTACGGTGCGCTTGGTGCATTCTCCACCGGCGTTGGCAGTACCGATATGGCAGCAGGAATGGCGACCGGCAAGGGATGGTTCAAGGTTCCATCCGCAATCAAGTTCGACATTAGGGGAGAGCTTAAGCCCCATGTTTCGGGTAAGGACGTTATTCTCTATATCATTGGTATGATTGGAGTTGACGGCGCGCTTTACCGCTCTATGGAATTCTCGGGCGAGGGACTTAAGTCGCTTTCTATCGACGATAGACTTTGCATGGCTAATATGGCTATCGAGGCTGGTGCTAAGAACGGTATTTTTGCAGTTGACGAGATCACTCTCGCATACGTTGGCGAAAGAGTCGCAAGAGAGTACACTGTATTCGAGGCAGATGCTGATGCAGAGTATGACGAGACCTACGTTATCAACCTCTCTGAGATCGAGTCCACCGTGGCTTGTCCTCACCTTCCCGAAAACACCAAGCTTGCAAAAGAACTTGGCGAGATCGTTCCCGACCAGGTAGTTATCGGCTCTTGCACCAACGGCCGTATTTCCGACATGGAAGCGGCGGCTAAATATCTTGCAGGCAAGAGAGTTGCAAAGGGTATCAGATGTATCATCATACCCGCAACGCAGACTATCTACAAGGAGTGCATCAAGCGCGGTTATATCGATACCTTTATCGATGCAGGCTGTGTAGTTTCTACTCCTACATGCGGTCCTTGCCTTGGCGGTTATATGGGAATCCTTGCAGAGGATGAGATCGCCGTTGCAACCACAAACCGTAACTTCGTCGGCAGAATGGGTCATATCACATCCAAGATATACCTCGCAAGCCCCGAGGTAGCGGCGGCAAGTGCAGTTGCGGGTCACATTGTTGACCCCTCTGAAATCTGATAGGAGGGTAGAAAAATGAAAGCAAACGGATACGTACATAAATACGGCGATAACGTTGATACCGACGTAATTATCCCCGCAAGATACCTCAATACAGCGGACCACAAGGAGCTCGCATCTCACTGTATGGAGGATATCGATAAGGATTTCGTTAAGAAGGTAAACCACGGCGATATTATGGTCGGAGGCGCAAACTTCGGTTGCGGAAGTTCCCGTGAGCATGCGCCTATTGCGATCAAAAAGAGCGGAATTTCCTGTGTAATCGCAAAGACCTTCGCAAGAATCTTCTACAGAAACGCAATCAATATCGGTCTTGCAATTCTCGAGTGCCCCGAGGCAAGCCAAAGAATCGATGCAGGCGACAACGTTGCTATTGACTTCGATACAGGCGTTATTACCAATATTACCAAGAACGAAACCTATCAGGCAGAGCCGTTCCCCGAGTTTATTAAAGATATAATTAACTCTGACGGTCTCATGAATTCGCTCAAGAAAGGTTGATGCCAAAATGGAAAAGAATATTACACTTCTCAAGGGTGACGGCATAGGTCCCGAGATCGTAGGTCAGGCGGTTAAGGTTCTTGATGCGGTTGCAGAAAAATACGGACATAAATTCAATTATACCGAGGTTGACATCGGCGGTTGCTCGATAGATAAATTCGGCGTACCGATCACCGACGAGGGAATGGCAAAGTGCAATGGTGCCGATGCCGTGCTTCTCGGTGCGGTTGGCGGTCCTAAGTGGGATAACGTTGACCCATCTATTCGCCCCGAAAAGGCACTTTTGGCGGTCAGACGCGAGCTTGGTCTCTTCGCTAATCTCCGTCCCACAAAGCTTTTCCCTCAGCTTGCAGATTCTTCCCCCCTCAAGCAGAGCATTGTTGGAAACGGAATCGATCTTATGATCGTCCGTGAGCTGACAGGTGGCATCTATTTTGGTAAGAGATACACTGAAGTGGTTGATGGTGAAAAGGTTGCAACCGACTATATGACCTACTCCGAGCACGAGATCGAGAGGATTGGTCGAGTTGCATTTGAATCGGCAAAGAAGAGAAACAATAAGCTTGCAAGCGTTGATAAGGCAAACGTGCTTGATTCCTCCAGACTTTGGAGAGCGGTTATGCACAAGCTTGCCGAGGAATACTCCGAGGTTGAGTACAGCGATATTCTCGTTGATAATACCGCAATGCAGCTTATTAAGAATCCCACTCAGTTCGACGTTATCGTAACCGAGAATATGTTTGGTGACATTCTCTCCGATGAGGCGAGCATGCTGACAGGTTCTATCGGAATGATGCCCTCCGCGTCTCTCTCCGAAGGCACTCTTGGTATGTACGAGCCTATCCACGGTTCTGCTCCCGACATCGCGGGAATGGATATCGCAAACCCCATTGGTACCGTAATGAGTGCGGCTATGATGCTCCGCTACTCCTTCGATATGATGGATGAGGCAGACGCTATCGAGGCGGCGGTCAACAAGGCTCTTGACGACGGCTACCGCACCCCCGACATCTACAAGGAAGGCTTTATCAAGGTGGGTTGTACCGAAATGGGCGACATTCTCGCGTCTAATATTTAAGAAATATAATTTTTAAAGAGATGGAAACGCTTTTTATATTGCGCCCCTTATAATTGGAATTTTTTTAAAGTTTTTGGTGAAGGGGAGAGGTGCAGGAGAGGGGAAACACCCTTTTCCTAAAAAGGTGCTTCCCCTCTCCTGCAAAATAAAAAGGAGAAATAACAATGCTTAACATTAAATATGAACTCGTAACAGAGAAGAAAGCAAAGCCCGATTGGGATAACCTCGGCTTTGGAAAGCACTTTACCGACCACATGTTTATTATGGACTATGATGCAGGACTGGGCTGGCACGATGCAAGAATAGTTCCTTATCAGAATCTTTCTCTTGATCCTGCTTGTATGGTATTCCACTATGCGCAGGAGATGTTCGAGGGACTTAAGGCTTATCGCACCCCCAACGGTGAGATCCAGCTTTTCCGCCCCGATCAGAACATCGACAGAATGAACCGCACCAACGAGCGTCTTTGCATCCCCCAGCTTAATAAAGAGGACGTTCTCGATGCGATCAAGGCTATCGTTAAGGTAGAAGAGGATTGGGTTCCCGTAAAGGACGGCACTTCTCTATATATCCGTCCCTTTATCATCGCTACCGACGTTCAGCTTGGCGTTCATCCCTCTAAAAGCTATAAGTTTATGATCATAACCTGCCCCGTTGGCGCATATTACGCCGAGGGAATCAAGCCCGTTAAGATCTTCGTTGAAAGAGAGTATGTTCGCGCCGTTAAGGGCGGTACCGGTTATGCAAAGGTTGGCGGTAACTACGCATGCTCCCTTATCGGTCAGGAAAAGGCAGAGAAAATGGGATATTCTCAGGTTCTTTGGCTCGACGGTATCGTGCATAAGTACATCGACGAGGTAGGAGCTATGAACGTGTTCTTCGTAATCGACGGAACCGTTATCACCCCTACCCTTGAGGGAGGAAACATTCTCCCCGGCGTAACCAGAAAGTCCTGCATCCAGCTCCTTCAGTCTATGGGATACAAGGTAGAGGAGAGAAAGCTCTCTCTTGCAGAGGTCGAAGAGGCGTACGCCGCAGGAAAGCTCAACGAGGCATTTGGTACAGGTACTGCCGCGGTCGTCTCTCCTATGGGTCTGCTTGACACGGGTGACCAGAAGATGGTTATCAACAACGGCGAGATAGGTGAGGTGGCACAGAAGCTCTATGATACCTTGACCGGTATCCAGTGGGGCAAGATCGAAGACAAATTCGGTTGGACCGTTAAAGTTTAATGGTTAAATGGCAGTTCTTATTAAGTGCGTAAAATAAGATTTTTGAGTGAGATGAGACTTTGAAAAAGGCCTATCTCACTCTTTTTTTATGCATGTTTTGTGCAGAAATACATAAAATAACGGTATGATTTTGGATGGCGCAAATGCAAACTCAACGTTACATCGAATGGCGGAGATTTAAGGCGTTTTTTTGAAAAAATTGCGTTTTTTGTGCTAAAATGTTCGTTTGGCAACTAAAAGTTGCTAAAAAAGTTAACTAAAAGTTGGTTGCAAAGACATAAGAGTTGTGATATAATTATATTAGTATAGGTTTGAAATTCATTTTTGGAGGTTTCTTATGACTATCGGTCAAAAGATATTACAATTGAGAAACGACGCTAATATTTCGCAGGAGCAGCTGGCGGAAACTCTTGGAGTTTCCAGACAGTCGGTGTCTAAATGGGAAATGGATCAGGCCCTTCCCCAAATCGACAAGGTGCTTCAGCTATCTCAGCTTTTTTCTATATCCACAGATGAGCTTTTGCAGGACAAAATTGAGATAAACAAGTCTCAAAAGCCCAAGCGCAACAAGTACTTCGGAACCGATGGATTCCGCGGTGAGGCAAACGTTAACCTCACCTCTATCCAAGCCTACAAGGTGGGAAGATTTCTCGGTTGGTATTTCGCCTCCAAGCTTTCGGGCTGTCAAAAGGCGGGATATAGACCCAGAATAGTCATAGGTAAAGATACCAGACGTTCAAGCTATATGCTGGAGTATAGCATCGTGGCAGGTATTACCGCCTCGGGAGCTGATGCATACATGCTTCACGTTACCACAACTCCCAGCGTGTCTTACGTTACAAGACAGGATGAATTTGATTGCGGTATTATGATCACCGCGTCTCATAACCCCTATTATGACAACGGAATTAAGGTTATAAATTCCCGAGGCGAGAAGCTTGATGATGAGACCACCTCGCTTATTGAAGCTTATCTTGACGGTGATCTTGCTTCTCTCGGAGTTATGGGTGAGGATCTGCCCTTGGCTCAAAAGTCCAAGATAGGTTGTATTCATGATTATGTTTCGGGCAGAAACCGCTATATTGGATACCTTATTTCTGTAGCATCCAACTCCTATAAGAACCTCAAAATTGGTATAGACTGTGCCAACGGCGCGTCCTGGAACATCGCCAGTAGCGTGTTCAGCGCTCTGGGAGCGCAGGTGTATACAATAGGCGCAGAACCCGACGGTCTCAACATCAACACCGATTGCGGTTCTACCCACATGGAAAATCTGATTAAGCTTGTCAAGGAAAAGCACCTTGATCTGGGCTTTGCATTTGACGGTGACGCAGACCGTTGCTTGGCAGTTGACGAAAACGGCAAGGTCATCGACGGCGATGCAATCATCTACATTCTTGGCAAGAGACTCAAGAGCCGCGGAATGCTGAACGACGATACCGTTGTAACCACCATAATGTCCAATAGCGGATTTGTTGCAAGTCTTGATAAGGTTGGCATCAAGTGTGTGCAGACCACTGTTGGTGACCGTTTTGTATACGAATGTATGCAGAATAACAATTACAGCATTGGCGGAGAGCAGTCCGGGCATATCATAATCAAGAAGTACGCTACCACCGGTGACGGACTTTTGACTGCTATCATGATAGCAGAGGAGATCTGTGACAGTAAGACCTCGCTTGCAAAGCTTGCTGAGCCTGTTAAGACCTATCCCCAGTACACCAAGAATGTTCGCGTTAAAGATAAGGCGGCGGTTATGGGTGACAAGGCTGTGCTTGCAACCGTTGCAGACGTGGAAAAGCTTATCGGCAAGGACGGTAGAGTATTGCTCCGTCAGAGCGGCACAGAGCCTGTTATCCGCGTAATGATCGAAAGTCTTACTCAGGAAAAATGTGTGGAGTATGCACAGATCATTGTTGACAAGATCGTGGAAAACGGTCACACTTCCGAATAATAATTATTATTATATAATAAGGAGAAAAATTATGAATCTTATTAAAGTTAAGAGCTATGATGAGCTCAGCACTAAGGCAGCAAGCATTATTTGCGCACAGGTAGTATCAAAGCCCGACTCCATTCTCGGTCTGGCAACTGGCTCCTCCCCCGTTGGAACTTACAAGAAGATCGTTGAAAAGTGTGCGGCAGGTGAGGTTGATTTCTCCCGTGTTCGTAGCGTAAACCTTGACGAGTACGTAGGACTTGACGGAAGTCACGAGCAGAGCTACCGTTACTTCATGGACACCCATCTTTTCGATCACATCAACATCGACAAGAAGAACACTCGCGTGCCCTGCGGTATCGCAGAGGATCTCGCAAAGGAGTGCGCTGACTACGATGCATATATCAAGAGCATCGGCGGCACCGACCTCCAGGTACTTGGTATCGGTGTTGACGGTCACATCGGCTTTAATGAGCCCGACGATCACTTCACTCTTGCTACCAGAGTGGCTGACCTCGATGAATCTACCATTGATGCAAACGCAAGATTTTTCGCTTCCCGTGACGAAGTTCCGAAGCAGGCGATCACCATGGGTATCGGCGCTATTATGAGCGCGAAGAAGATCGTTCTTGTAGCAAACGGCAAGGCGAAGAAGGAGATCATTGAAAAGGCGTTCACAGGCACCATCACTCCTCAGATCACCGCTTCTATTCTTCAGGTTCACCCCGATTGCACCGTTATCTATTCCGAGGAATAATTTGTTATACAGAAGGGCAGGGACAAAAGTCCCTGTTCTTTTTTGTATGATTGAAAAATGTGTGACTTGATCACAGTAGATATTGACAAAATCAACTTCGTTGTAGTATAATTTTAGTAGATAGATCACACCGGAGGAAAAGCCTATGGATAAGGAAATATTTACCGCTGTAATATTAACTGCTCTCGGAGTTGGCGGAGCCACCATTATAGGAGCTGTTATTGGTTTTATATTTAAAAAGATCTCGCATAAATTTAGTGATATAGTTTTAGCGTTTGCGGCAGGAGTTATGCTTGCGGCGGCGGTACTTGGACTTATTATTCCCTCGATAGATCATGGTGCCAAGTTTGGAACTGCTACTTCGTTGATAATGACTGTTGTCGGCGTGTTTACGGGTGCCGTTTGTCTGAATTTGTTAGATAAGCTGGTTCCTCATTTGCACAAAATGGCGGGGAACGATATTGAGGATCATCAGAATAATCAAAAAGCCGGCAAGGTAATGCTTTTCGTTATGGCGATCGCCATACACAATTTGCCCGAGGGTATTGCGGCAGGCGTAGGATTCGGTTCGGGAAATACGGGCGAGGCTCTGCTTATCGCAGGAGGAATTGCGCTACAGAATATTCCCGAGGGAATGGTAATCATTGGTCCTATGTTGGCGGCAGGTGTTAAGCCCAAAAGAACCTTCCTCATAGCTCTCGGCACGGGACTTGTTGAGGTGGTTGGTACTATGCTCGGATTTTTCGCCGTCAATATTTCGTCGGCAATATTACCGTTTGCTCTGGCGTTTGCGGGTGGAACTATGCTCTACGTTATCAGTGATGAAATGATCCCCGAAACTCATGCTCACGGAAGTGAGAGGGGAGCTACCTATTCGTTGCTGGTCGGCTTTTGCTTGATGATTGTTTTTGATGTGCTATTACATTGATCGGTTTTGTTGAAAATACACCATAAATAATTTGAAATAAAAGGTATATTTTTGTGGCTTTTTATTGAATTTGTGCTTGACATATCAAGAATAAGAGAGTATAATAATATTAAAGGTAATATTTTTTTCGGTACCGTAAAATAACGGACAGCCTCGGGTGTATCCCGATGGAAAGAGGAGTAATTATGAAACTGCTTTACAAAGGAAAAACTAAGGATGTTTATTCTCTCGATAATGGCAACGTTCTTCTTAAGTTTAAGGATGACTGCACCGGTAAAGACGGCGTGTTTGATCCCGGTGAAAACAGTGTAGGCCTTACCATCGACGGTATTGGCAAGGCAAATCTTCAGACTTCTATCTACTATTTTGAGCTCTGTAAGAAGGCTGGCATTAAGACCCACTACGTATCTGCTAACGTTGAAGATGCAACCATGGAGGTTCTTCCTGCAGATTGCTTCGGTAAGGACAAGGGAGGTAACGGACTTGAGGTTATCTGCCGTCTCGTTGCTACCGGTAGCTTTATCCGCCGCTATGGCGAGTATATCAAGAACGGAACTCCTCTTAAGGGCGGTTACGTTGAGTGTACATTCAAGAACGATGAGAAGGGCGATCCCCTTGTCACCGGTGAGGGACTTGTAGCTCTCGGAATTATGACTCCCGAGATGTTTGAAAGCCTCAAGGCTCAGACTCTTGCTATTACAAAGATCGTTGCTGACGACCTCAAGACTCTTGGTCTTGACCTTTGGGATATCAAGTTCGAGTTCGGTTATAACAACGGCGAGGTTATCCTTATCGACGAGATCGCATCGGGTAACATGAGAGTTTATAAGGGCAATGAGATCGTTGACCCCGTTGAGCTTACCAAGATCATCAACAATAGATAATATTTAAGTTTAATAAGATTGGGAGAAGTTTCTTTGAGAGGCTTCTCCCAATCTTGCTTTTTTGCTCAATAGGCTGTTGATTTTTGAGGAGAAATGTGTTATACTGTATATATACTTCAAAAAGGGGGGGATGGACGTGAAATATCTTGAAAGCTTCAGCCTTGCAAGCGAGAGAGAAGAGGTAGATTATCTCTGGAGCTTCGGCAAGACAGATATGCAATGCTATTCGATGACAAACGTTTACCCCTTCAAGATCTTCCCCGATAAGGGGCTTAATAGGCTTGATTTCGAGCCTATAACCATCATTTACGGCGGCAACGGCTCGGGAAAATCGACTATCCTTAATCTTATTGCTGAAAAGCTTCGTTTGGAGCGTACCGCGCCCTTTAATAATACGCCATACATCGAGGAATACCTTAAATTTTGTAATTTCAGACTCTCTTACGGCAAAAGCGCGCCGCAGGGAAGTAAGATAATCACCAGCGACGGAGTTTTCGATTCCTTGCTTGATATTCGCGCTATAAACGAGGGAGTAGACCGTCGCCGTGAAGAACTATTTGAGGAATATGACCGAAGCCGAGAGGAAGTCTATCTTCTCCGCGACCTTGGCGACCTTGACGAGTTCAAACGCAGAAACGAGACCAAGCGTCGTACCAAATCCGACTACGTTGCAAAAAGGATATCAAAAGAGCTTGCAAGCATGTCAAACGGCGAGACGGCATATTATTATTTCACTCAAAAGATCGGCGAAAACGCCCTCTATCTTTTAGATGAGCCCGAAAACAGCTTGTCGGCTACATTGCAGAATAAGCTCCGACAGTTTATTGAGGATTCGGTAAGATTTTACGGATGTCAATTTATAATCGCAACCCACTCGCCATTTCTGCTTTCGATGAAAGGGGCGAAGGTGTATGACCTTGATTCTACCCCCGTTCAGCCGAAAAAGTGGACAGAGCTTGAAAACGTGCGCATCTACCACGAGTTTTTTGAAATGCACAAACGCGAATTTAATTGAAGATCAGAGAATAATATGTTAAAAATAATGTTCGTCTGCCACGGTAACATTTGTCGCAGCCCGATGGCGGAGTTTATATTCAAAAGAATGATTTTAGATAGAGGCTTAGACTATAAATATGAGGTCTCTTCCTCTGCCACAAGCACCGAGGAGATATGGGGAGGGGTTGGAAACCTCGTTTATCCTCCCGCCCGTGCGGAGCTTCAAAAGCACGGTATAGATTGCGGCGGCAAGCGAGCCGTTCAACTGAAAAAGTCCGACTATGACAAATACGATCTTTTGATTTGTATGGATAGCAGAAACGTTATCAATGCCAAAAGAATTATAGGTGACGACCCCGAGAATAAGCTAAAAAAGCTTATGGATTACACCTCTCACGGAGGTGACGTTGCAGACCCATGGTACACCGATCGCTTCGATGTGACGTATAAAGACGTATTTGAAGGTTGCGAGGCACTTCTGGCGGCACTTGAAAACAAATAATTTATTTATCCCGAGGGATGAAAGGAGCCAAATATGAAAATACTTATTATTAACGGTAGCCCCAAGAATAACGGTAATACCGCTCGTGCTCTTGCAGAAGCAGAGGCGATTTTTGTGGGAGAGGGCATTGAGGTTGAAAATATCCACGTAGGGGGCGAGATGATTCGCGGTTGTATCGCTTGTCAGGCGTGCAAAAAGACGGGCAAATGCTCGATAAACGACCTTGTAAACGAGGTTGCTCCCAAGATAGAGGAGTGCGATGGAATCCTCATCGGAAGCCCTGTTCATTATGCCGCTCCCTCAGCAACTCTCGTGGCTTTCCTTGATAGACTTTTCTATTCCAGCAAGGCAGACAAGAGAATGAAGGTAGGCGCGGCTATCGTAGTCGCTCGCCGCGGCGGTTGCTCTTCTGCATTTGACCAGCTCAATAAATATTTTACCATCAGCGGCATGGCTATGGCGACCAGCCAGTATTGGAACAGCATTCACGGTGCTATCCCCGGTGAGGTGGAGAATGACCCTGAGGGTCTCCAGACTATGCGTACCCTTGCGAATAATATGGTCTTCCTTATGAAGTCCATCGCTCTCGGCAAGGAAAAATACGGCTTGCCCGAAAAGGAAAAGCCTCAGAGAACTAATTTTATAAGATAAACAATTCACTTGCAACACGATAGCGAATTGGTTTAGGTTTGGAATCCTCACGGTTTTATAACTCTTTCGGCTACAATTTCAACCTTTTTTGATTGAAAGTTTTTGCCAAGCTTTTCTCAAAAAGCTTGCCGCCGGAGGCAAAGAAAGGAGATAAAAATGATAGAAGTAGGAACAAAAGCTCCGAATTTCACGCTTAATGACAAGGACGGAAACGCAGTTTCTTTGTCCAATTTTCTTGGCAAGAAGGTGGTCTTGTACTTTTATCCCAAGGATAATACCCCCGGTTGTACTCGTCAGGCTTGCGCCTTTGCAGGGGCTTATGCAGGCTTTCGCCAAAAAGACGTTGTAGTCATCGGCGTCAGCAAGGATAGCGTAGCTTCACATCAGAAATTTGCGGAAAAGTATAGTCTGCCCTTTATTCTGCTTTCTGACCCCGACGGAGAGGCTATCGGTGCTTACGGTGTATGGAAAGAAAAGACGATGTTCGGCAAAACCGCTCTCGGTGTTCTTCGAACTACCTTTATAATCGATGAAAACGGTGTTATTGAAAAGGTTATGCCCAAGGTTAAGCCCGACACAAACGCCGCCGAAATTCTTGAATATCTTGCTTGATGCTTATGAAGAAAAAAAGTTTTAGATATATAAAAGACACGCTGATTCCGCTGCTCCTTTTCTCATCGGTAGCGGGAATCTTTACCGGAATAATAATATTCCTTTTTAAAATCGCTTCCACCGCGGTTATCGGATGGTCGGGAGATATTTTCGGATTTGTTCGTGCCAACCCGGGGTTTATTCCGTTGCTGATTATCGGTGCGGGAGCGGTTGGCGCTATTGCCGCTCTTATTTTGCGCGTAGCTCCCGATTGCCGAGGCGGTGGAATCCCCAGCGCCATCGCGGCACTTCGAGGCGTTGTGCCGATACATAGGGCATATAGCTTGCCGCTTATATTCTTTACGTCTACTTTGACATATCTCTGCGGAGTGCCTCTCGGTACAGAGGGACCCAGTGTGCAGATGGGTACATTTGTGGGCTGGATAACCTCCAAGCTGCTGGGCAAAAAGAATCGCGCTTGGCACCGCTACACAATGACAGGCGGAGCTTGTGCAGGATTTGCCGCCGCCACGGGAGCGCCCTTGACGGGTATCTTCTTTGCCTTTGAGGAGGCGCATCGCCGATTTACGGCTATGATATTTATGGTGGCGTCTCTTACAACGCTTTTCTCTTCAATTACAATGGAGTTGCTTTGTCTGGCAAGCGGTATCTCTCCAAAGCTCTTTGGATTTTCCATAGACGTGGTAATGCCCGTGAGGTATATGTGGAGTGCGCTTGTGGTGGGCGTGGTCTGCGGAATTGTTGCGATAATTTTCACCAAGACCTACAAAAGAGTACACGATATGCTTGAAAAGCATGCCCGCCGCATTCCCTTTGTTTTGAGAATAGTGATCATCTTCGTTCTCACCGCCGCAGTTGGTATTATTTCCTCTCCGCTTATCGGTACGGGTCACCACCTTATCGACGAGCTTATAGAGGGTCACGGCGTGTGGTATATGCTCATCATCTTCCTTTTGGTTCGCGCTATCTTCTTGATGGTTGCCAATACGCAGGGCGTTACGGGAGGACTTTTCATTCCGTCACTTGCCATCGGTGCTATGATAGGTGCGCTTTGTGCAAAGGGGATGGTTGCGGCTACTTTGTTGCCTGCGGAGTACGGAGTTATCTGCATCGTTATCGGCATGGTATCATTCCTGTCTGCGTCCTCTCGCGTACCGATTACCGCCTTGGCGTTTGCGCTCGAAGCTTTGTCGGGACACACCAACTTCCTGCCTATCGCCATCGGCGTGGCGGTTGCCTTTGCGGTTATCGAGGTTGTTGGAATCCATTCCTTCAACGATACCGTTGTCGATATGAAGATAGAGGAGTACAACAAGGGCAGAGAGCTTATAGAAGCCGATGTTGAGCTTGTGGTTCAAAAGGGAGCTTTTGTTATCGGCAAGGAGATAAAGGACGTGCTTTGGCCGCCTAACTGCGTGGTAATTCCTGTTATAAAGGTGAGCAAAGGGGCTGCAATCGGTGAAGGCGACCTGCTACGTGTGCATTGTCGCACCCATCATCCCGAGTTCATAGAGGCACGCCTTGAGGAGCTTTTGGGTAATCAGTACGAGTGATTATTTTTGCTTTATTAATTTATATTTATCCCCCGAACGATTTTTGAACGTTCGGGGGTGTCTTTTGTAAATTGATGTTTATCGGTGAGAGGGGCGACACCATACGCCGTAGGGGGAGTGGCTTGCTCCTCCCGTTAACGAACATTTAAATTCAACGAGCGGGACGCCGAGGACGTCGTCCCCTACGAAATTGAAATCGTTAAAACACATTCTACGGTAAACAAATTGACAATCGTTTTAGACCGTAGGGGACGCCGAGGACGTCGTCCCCTACGAATTTGAAATCGTTAAAACACATTCTACGGTAAACAAATTGACAATCGTTTTAGACCGTAGGG